>JAIRVA010000162.1 GCA_031254155.1 Propionibacteriaceae bacterium | reverse complement strand
ACCTCAACGCCGAGTCGGTCGACGGCAAGCGGCTCATCCAGACCGACGGCAAGACGATCCTGCGCAACGGTCGCACCGGCGAGGTGTACGACAACCCGGTCACGGTCGGCTACATGTACATCCTGAAGCTGGCCCACCTGGTCGACGACAAGATCCACGCCCGGTCCACCGGTCCGTACAGCATGATCACCCAGCAGCCGTTGGGTGGTAAGGCGCAGGTCGGTGGCCAGCGCTTCGGTGAGATGGAAGTGTGGGCCCTCGAGGCCTACGGCGCGGCGTACTGCCTGCAGGAGCTGCTGACCATCAAGTCCGACGACGTGCTCGGCCGAGTGAAGGTGTACGAGGCCATCGTCAAGGGCGAGAACATCCCCGAGCCGGGCATCCCCGAGTCCTTCAAGGTGCTCGTCAAGGAAATGCAGTCGTTGTGTCTCAACGTGGAGGTCCTGTCCTCTGACGGCCAGGTGATCGACCTGAAGGACACCGAGGATGACTTCCGGGTTTCCGAGGATTTCGGGATCGACCTGTCGCGCCGCCCCGGCGTTGACACCTTTGCCATCGAAGAAGTCTGAGCCCGCTCAGACCCCGTACGAAAACGTGACGTTCCACGACAGAAAGTGAATGACAGTGCTGGACAGCAACTTCTATGACGAACTACGCATCGGCTTGGCGACGGCGGAACAGATCCGCGCGTGGAGCCACGGTGAGGTCAAGAAGCCCGAGACGATCAACTACCGGACGCTGAAACCCGAGCGTGATGGCTTGTTCTGCGAGAAGATCTTTGGCCCGACCAGGGACTGGGAGTGCTTCTGCGGCAAGTACAAGCGGGTCCGGTTCAAGGGCATCGTCTGTGAGCGCTGCGGGGTCGAGGTGACGCGGGCGAAGGTCCGCCGGGAGCGGATGGGCCACATCGAACTGGCCGCGCCGGTGACGCACATCTGGTACTTCAAGGGCGTCCCGTCGCGGCTCGGGTACCTGCTCGACATCGCCCCGAAGGATCTGGAGAAGGTCATCTACTTCGCGGCGTACATGATCACCGAGGTCGACGACGAGGCCCGCCACCGCGACCTGCCGTCGCTTGCCGCCCGCGTGGAGACCGAGCGCAAGCAGCTGCAGAACCGGCGCGACTCCGACATCAACACGCGCCTTACGAAGATGGAAGAAGACCTCGCCGCGCTGGAAGCCGAGGGGGCCAAGGCAGAGGTCAAGAAGCGCGTCCGTGACGCCGGCGAGAAAGAGGTCAGGGCGCTGCGCGAGCGGGCCGAGCGGGATCTCAACCGTCTGCAGGCGGTGTGGGACCGGTTCACCGGTCTCAAGGTCCAAGACCTCGAAGGTGACGAGGTGCTCTACCGCGAGATGCGCAACCGCTTCGGGAAATACTTCAAGGGTGCGATGGGCGCCGAGGCCGTCAAGGCCCGGCTGGCGAGCTTCGACCTGGCGGCCGAGGCCGAGGCCCTGCGCGAGATCATCACCAACGGCAAGGGCCAGCGCAAGACGCGGGCCCTCAAGCGCCTGAAGGTCGTGTCGGCCTTCCTCACGACCGACAACTCGCCGCTCGGCATGGTCCTGGACGCCGTGCCGGTCATCCCGCCCGATCTCCGCCCCATGGTCCAGCTCGACGGTGGCCGGTTTGCGACCTCCGACCTGAACGACCTGTACCGCCGCGTCATCAACCGGAACAACCGGCTGAAGCGGCTGCTCGACCTGGGTGCCCCCGAGATCATCGTCAACAACGAGAAGCGGATGCTCCAAGAAGCGGTCGATTCGCTGTTCGACAACGGGCGGCGTGGCCGGCCGGTCACCGGTCCGGGCAACCGCCCGCTCAAGTCGATCTCCGACATGCTGAAGGGCAAGCAGGGCCGGTTCCGCCAGAACCTGCTCGGCAAGCGCGTCGACTACTCGGGCCGCTCGGTCATCGTGGTCGGGCCGCAGCTGAAGCTGCACCAGTGCGGCGTGCCGAAGACGATGGCTCTGGAGTTGTTCAAGCCGTTCGTCATGAAGCGGCTGGACGACCTCAACCACGCCCAGAACGTCAAGGCCGCGAAGCGGCTGGTCGAGCGCCAGCGTCCGGTGGTGTGGGACGTGCTCGAAGAGGTCATCGTCGAACACCCGGTGCTGCTCAACCGCGCGCCGACGCTGCACCGCCTCGGTATCCAGGCCTTCGAGCCGCAACTGATCGAGGGTAAGGCGATCCAGTTGCACCCGTTGGTGTGTACGGCCTTCAACGCCGACTTCGACGGTGACCAGATGGCCATCCACCTGCCGCTGTCGGCGGAGGCGCAGGCCGAGGCGCGGATCCTCATGTTGTCGACCAACAACATTCTGAAGCCTGCCGACGGCCGGCCCGTGACCATGCCGAACCAGGACATGGTGATCGGGCACTACTTCCTGACGCTGGACCGTCCGAATGGCCGGGGTGAGGGTCGCGCGTTCTCGTCGATCGCCGAGGCCCAGATGGCCTTCGACCGCGGTGAGATCGAAGTCGGCTCGCTGGTGAAGATCCTGCTCACCGGGTTTGTGCCACCGGCGGGAATGCCGGCCCGGGCCGACGGTTCGTTCATCCTCGAGACGACGCTCGGGCGCGCCCTGTTCAACCAGACATTGCCGGACGACTACCCGTTCGTCAACGAGGTCGTCGGCAAGAAGCGCTCAGGGCAGATCATCAACGACATGGCCGAGCGCTACTCCAAGATCCAGGTCGCCACCACCCTTGACAACCTCAAGGACATCGGGTTCAAGTGGGCGACGCGCTCCGGGGTGACGGTGTCGATCTCCGACGTGGAGACCCCGGCGAGCAAGCCGGAGATCCTGGCGGTGTACGACGCGAAGGCCGCGAAGATTGACAAGCTGTACGACCGCGGTGCGGTGACGGAGGACGAGCGGCGCCAGGAGCTGATCCAGATCTGGACCGCCGCGACCGCGGAGTTGACCGCCGCCATGGAGGCCAACTTCACCAAGGACAACCCGATCTACATGATGGTCCACTCGGGTGCCCGTGGCAACATGACCCAGATGCGCCAGATCGCCGCCATGCGGGGCCTCGTGGCCAACCCGAAGGGCGAGATCATCGCCCGGCCGATCAAGTCCAACTTCCGGGAGGGGCTGTCGGTCGTCGAGTACTTCATCTCGACCCACGGCGGTCGTAAGGGCCAGGCCGACACCGCTCTGCGGACGGCCGACTCGGGCTACCTGACCCGGCGTCTGGTCGACGTGTCCCAGGACGTCATCATCCGGATGGAGGACTGCGGTACGGAGCGCGGCATGATGAAGACCATCGCCGTCCCGCGCGACGGCAAGCTCGTAGCCGTGTCCAACATCGAAGCCTCCGTGTACGCGCGGGTCCTGGCCGAGGACGCCGTCGACGCCCAGGGCAACGTCATCGTGCCCGCCCGGGCCGACGTGGGCGACGCGGAGACGCGCCAGCTCATCGCCGCCGGTCTGACCGAGGTCAAGGTCCGGTCGGTCCTGACCTGCGAGGCCACGTCCGGTACGTGCGCGATGTGCTACGGCCGGTCCCTCGCGACCGGCAAGGTCGTCGATGTCGGCGAAGCGGTGGGTATCATCGCGGCGCAGTCGATCGGCGAGCCGGGTACGCAGCTCACCATGCGGACTTTCCACACCGGTGGTGTGGCCGGCGACGACATCACGCAGGGCCTGCCCCGCGTCGTGGAGTTGTTCGAGGCCCGGACGCCCAAGGGCAAGGCGCCCATCGCCGGGGCCGCCGGCGTGCTGCACTTCGACGACTCCGAGCGGACCCGCAAGATCGTGCTTGTCCGCGACGACGGCGAGGAGGACCTGGTCTACCCGGTCCCGCGCCGCGTGCGCCTGGAGTGGGAGGACCAGTTCGGCACGGTCCAGACGATCGCGGACGGCATGCACGTCGAAGCCGGCCAGCAGTTGACCGCCGGGACGATTGACCCGCAGGATGTCCTGCGCGTCCGCGGGGTCCGGGCGGCCCAGGAACACCTGGTGGACGAGGTCCAGCGGGTGTACCGGACGCAGGGCGCGCCGATCCACGACAAGCACATCGAGATCATCATCCGCCAGATGCTGCGCCGGATCACCGTCATCGAGTCGGGCGACACGAACATCCTGCTGGGCGACCTCATCGACCGCTCGTCGTTCGAGGCCGAGAACCGCCGGGTGCTGGCCGAGGGCGGCGTGCCCGCCCAGGGCCGGCCGGTGCTGATGGGGATCACGAAGGCCTCCCTCGCGACGGAGTCTTGGCTGTCGGCGGCCTCCTTCCAGGAGACCACCAAGGTGCTGACCGACGCCGCCATCCAGGGCAAGTCGGACACCCTGGTCGGGTTGAAGGAGAACGTCATCCTGGGCAAGCTGATCCCGGCGGGCACGGGCCTGGAGCGGTACCGCAACATCCGCGTCGAGCCGACCCCCGAGGCCAAGGCCAAGGCGTACTCCATGTCCTTCGACACCTACGCCTACGACACCGGCTTCGCCGGGGGTTCCGTACTGCCGATCGACGACTACGAGTTGTAAACACCGCTGTCGCGGAGGGGGTGACCCCTTCCGCGACGACGTGGTGGCGGGACCGAACTAGATGATGTAGCTCGGTCCAGGGTCACCCCTTCCGCGACTGTGTGGTGATCTGAATCTTGCCGAAGGCCAGGGCGACGACCCCGATGATCCCGACCCAGACGATGACGAGGCCGATGATCCCCATCATGCTCGTGGCGATCGCGGTCAGGGGGATGGACAAACCGAGGACAATGGCCAGGACGGCGATCTTTTGCGACGGTGAGAAGGTACCAGACTGGTTACCCGGTTGGAAGGTCACCATTGGGCGCGGGGCGTAGGGGGCCACGGGGTTCGGTGGCAGGGGTGTCGGTGACGGCGCGGGATTGGGGATGTAGCCCTGGTCGGTCGGGGTGAGGGGCCAAGCGGCTTCAGGATCATGGTTCATGAGTCCAGTGTAGGCGACAACGATAGGTCGTTGACCGGTTTCAGGTGGGCCTCGGGGACAAATCAGGGAGCGGGCGCGGGGTGCCGCCGTCGCCGGTCCGCGATGGCGATGAGCAGGGCGACGGCGATGAAGGCCGCCGAGACGATGAGCGAGGTGCTGGCGCCCACGCGGGCGGCGTCCACTATGCCCAGGCTGCCGGACCGGGTGGCGACGGTGCTGAGGTAGAGCGCGAGGACGATGGCGACACCGACGGCCGATCCGCTGCGCTGTCCGACCTGGAGGACCGCCCCGGCGACCGATCCGTACTGGGGCGGCACATCCTGGAACGTGAGCGCCTGGTTGGGCGAGATGACGGCACCGTTGCCGGCGCCCATGACGAACAGGGCGGCGGCGAGGACCCAGACCATGTGGCCCGTCGGGACGAAGCGGGTCACGAGGATGACGGCGACGAGGCCAGCGAGGGTCGTTGCCAGGCCGGCGACGACGAGCGTCCGGCCGATCCGTGGCACGAGCCGGCCCGCCTGGGCGGCGAAGAACCCTGAGGCGACCGCGTACGGCAGCATGACGAGACCGGTGACGAGGGCGGTCTGGCGAAGGCCGGACTGGAGCATCATCGACACGATGAGCATGAGGGCGGTGAAACCGGCGAAGTAGGCGCTGCCGAGCGCGGCGCCGTAGAGGTACGACCGCGTGCGCAGCAGGCCGGGGTTGAGGACGGCGGCGCCGTAGCGGCGTTCGTACCGCCGTTCCCAGACAAACGTGACGGGGAGCAGGACGGCCGCCGGTACCAGCCAGAGCCAGCGACCGGGAGCGTCGAAGAACCCGGTGTCGGGGGTGGTCACGAAGGGGGCCATGAACGTCGCCGTACCGAGGCCGATGAGGGCCAGGCCGACGAGGTCGAGCCGGGTGGACACGGTCGCCGCGGGCGGGCGGGGGAGCAGGCGGCGCGCGAGGGGGAGTACGCCCAAGCAGAAAGGTACGTTGATCAGGAACACCCAGCGCCAGCCGTTCGCGGGGCCGGCCAGCGCGAGGATGAGACCGCCGATCAGGGGTCCGAGCGCGGTGGAAACCCCGATGACGGCGCCCAGGTAGCCGAAGGCCTGCGCCCGTTCCCGGCCGCGGAACATCTGCTGGATCATGCCCGACACCTGGGGGTAGCTCATGCCCGCGAACGCACCCTGCAGGAGGCGGGCGATGGCGAGCCCGGTGTCCGTCTGGGCCAGCCCGGCGGTGAGGCTCATGACGGCGAAGCCCGCCATCGCGATCATGAACATGATCCGGCGGCCGCGGGCGTCACCGAGACGGCCGAAAGGCACCAGGACCAGGCCGAACGCCAGCGTGTACCCGGCCACGACTAGCTGCAGCTGGGTCGCGCCCGCGTGGAGCGCCGCCTGCATCGACGGCAGGGCGACGTTGACGATTGAGACATCCAGCATCGTCACGAAGCCACCGGTGAAGCAGACCGCGAGCGCCTTCCACCGGCGGGGATCCGGGGTGTACGAAGTTTCCGGGGTTTCCGAGGTCGTAGACACCGGTCAGCGGCGGAGGTACGACAGGATGCGCAACAGGTTGACGTACAGCCAGACGAGGGTCACGGTGAGGCCGTAGGCGGCGCGCCACGATTCGGTGGCCGGGGCGCGGTTGGCGATGCCCTGCTCGACATACTGGAAGTCGTCGACCAGGCTGAGGACGGCTAAGACGACCCCGACACCGGCGGCGAGCCAGGCGATCCAGCTCACCGGTCCGGTCGGTCCGGGGAACAGGCCGAGGTTGATGCCGAAGAGGAACAAGACGAGGTTGACGAGTGCCACGCCGGCGTACGCCATCATGGCGATCACGACGATCTTGCGCATCTTGCCCGAGAGCCGGAAGTTGCCGAACCGGAACGCGACGAGCACGATGGCCGCGGTGACGAAGGTGGCGAGGACGGCCTGGAGGACGATGCCGGGGTACACCATCTCGAAGATGAGCGAGATGGCGCCGATCATCACCCCTTCCAGGACGGCGAACGAGATGGCGATGCCCGGGCCGACCCGGCGGCGGGACGCGGCGACGAAGGCGAAGATGATCGTGGCGAGGGAGCAGACGATACCGGCGGCGTACAACCCGGTGATCGGCAGTCCGAACGTGGTCGTTGCGAGCACCGCCAGGATGGCGACGACGATCGTCGTCCCCATGGTGAGCCCGGTCTTCGTGATCACGTCGTCCAGGGTCATGACCTTCTGGACCGGCGGGGCCACGGGCGGCTGCCAGGTGGGCTGGGCGTACGGCAGACCGGGGGCGTACGGCTGACCGGGGGCGTACGGCTGACCCGGGGCGTACGGCTGGCCAGGCATCGGGCCGGCGTAAGGCGTGTAGGTCGGGCCGGCCTGGTTGTACTGCTGGGCGGCGGGTGACGCGTACCCGGAGCGCGCGAAAGCCTCCGAACGAGCGAGCACGGGATTTGTCATTGCAGGGTCCCTTCCATCAATGTGTCAATCACTATATTCTAGCTCACCGGGGGATCACGACACCGTCGAGGGTGAGGTGGACCGATTTGAGACCCATGGTGACCGTGGCGGTGGGGATTTCCTCGCCGGCGGGGCGCTCAATGGTGAGCTCATACCCGTCGGCCAACGGGCGTCCCAGAGCATCCTCGGCCCCGGCGAGGACCGTTTCGACGGTGGCGGCCGTGACGTACGCGCGGGTGAACGGCTCGGGTGGCGCCGCCTCGGTCTTCAGCGCGCCGCGGACCGGGAAACCCGAGGTCCGGACGATGTGGAGCACCTGACCGGGGCCGGCGGCGACATCGGCCGAGACGCTGCCTGTCGAACTAACCGTCACCCGGACTACCTGGCGTTCGAGGACTTCGTCCAGGGCCGGCGCGAGCTGGGCGGGGTCCGCGGGATCAACGACGCCGATGAGGTCCCCCGCGGGGGTGAAGAACACGGGCCGGGTCTCCGGGTTCGTGGTCACGGTGATGTAGAGATCACCGTTGTTGTAGTCGACGATCTGGAGTTGCTGCCCGGCGGTGCTGCCGGCGATGGCCGCCGCCTGCGTGAACAGGGTGCCGATATCGCTCAGTGCGAACTTCCGGGGATCAAAGATGGCCTGGCCGACAAACGCCACGTCCGAGTCGATCGGGGCGATCTGGCCGTCGCGGTAGGCGTACGTGACCGCGGACTGCCCGGCGATGGCGGTCAGCCGGACCTCCGTCCTGGTCAGTTCCAGGTTGATCACGCGGTTGGTCCCCGCCGCCGCGATGAGTTGGTCGATCATGTCGGCCGCGTGCCCAGCCACCAGGAAGTCCGGCGTCGGCTGGGGGCCCGGCGCTGGCTCCGTACATCCGGCAAGCAGAAACACGCCGAGTACGGCGGCCACGAGACGGAGAAAGCGCATACCACCACTGTAGCGGACGCCATGAAGCCGACGATGGCCTTTTTTTTGCGGGCGTGGCGGGGTATCGTCTATGCCAACGAGCGAGGGCGCTCGCCAGCGAAGCCCAGGCCACCACCTGGCAGACTAGAGAGGTCTCAACATGACGGAGCAAGTCACCGACGCACAAACAACAGTCACCACCGTGGTTTCACGCGTGGTGAACTATCCGGTGAAGACTGTGTGGGCAGTCCTTCTAACCCCGCAAGGCCAGGCCGACCTGCTCGGCGACGGTGCCACCCTCGGCACGAAGGGCGACACGTGGCGGGCCGCCAACGGAACGTGGGGGGTCACCCGCTCGTTCCATCCCCTGGAAGAGATCCGGTTCTCGTGGCACAAGGACGCGGACGCGCCGAAGACCTGGGTTGACCTCACCCTCGAAGCCGTCGGCCCCGCCCAGACCAAGATCCAGATTTCCCATGACCATTCCAACGCTGACTTCGATGTCCCGAAGGCGACGGCCCGCTGGCGGGCTGCTCTCGAGCGAATCGACCACGACGTAGTCTAGACCTCGTCACGTCCGGGTTGCGGGGTACACTGGCGTACGTC
The DNA here is from genome assembly GCA_031254155.1 of Propionibacteriaceae bacterium. Lineage (GTDB taxonomy): Bacteria > Actinomycetota > Actinomycetes > Propionibacteriales > Propionibacteriaceae > WQYJ01. The sequence goes on along the minus strand of JAIRVA010000162.1, from coordinate 1,212 downwards.
GTGTGACGTGAGGGAGGGGAACAGTGTCGCAACCGCAACCGACATCGGCGGCCTACCGCCAGGGCCAGGTCGCGCCGCCTGGGGCCGATGTGGCCTCGCGGGCGCCGACCCCGGTCAGCCTGGCGGCCAACCCGCACAGCATCGTCGATGCCGTGGCGACGGTCCTCAAGGGCCAGACGACGGCGATCGAGCTGGCTGTGATCGCGCTGCTGGCGGAGGGGCACCTGCTCATCGAAGACGTCCCGGGGGTGGGTAAGACGACCCTCGCCCGGGCGCTCGCCAAGGCCGTTGACGCGCGGATCTCCCGGATCCAGTTCACCCCTGACCTGCTCCCGTCGGACATCGTCGGCGTCAGCGTGTACCGGCCCGGGACGGGCGTGTTCGAGTTCAGCCCGGGCCCGGTCTTCGCCTCCATCGTGATCGCGGACGAGATCAACCGGGCCTCGCCGAAGACACAGTCGGCGCTGCTGGAGTCGATGCAGGAGGCGCAGGTGACGGTCGACGGCAAGACGTACGCGCTGCCCAAGCCGTTCATGGTCGTCGCGACACAGAACCCTCACGAGATGGAGGGGACGTACCCGTTGCCCGAGGCCCAACGTGATCGGTTCATGATGCGGCTCTCGCTCGGCTACCCGGGGTATGAGGACGAGGTCCGGATGCTCGACTCCCAGGAACTCGCCGACCCGTTGGATGACCTCGACCCGGTGGTGGGCGCCGACCACGTCGTGTCCATGATCGCGACGGTGCGGGCGCTGCACGCGTCGGAGGCGGTCAAACGGTACATCGTGGACATCGCCCGCGCGACACGCGAGTTGCCCGGGATCCGGCTCGGCGTGTCGCCCCGGGCGGGCATCCAGTTGCTGCGGGCCGCGAAGGCGGCGGCGGCGCTCGCGGGACGGCGGTACGTCCTGCCGGACGACGTCCAGCGGATGGTGCCCCACGTGTGGGGACACCGCCTCGCCCAGGGGCGTGGTACCACCGCCGAAGCGGTTGATTCCGCGCTCACCCAGGTGCTGGAGCGGGTCAAGGTGCGGTGATGGCCGTCCCCCGCGTCCGGCCGCTGAGGGTGACCGTCGTCCTCGGTGCGGTGGGCGTCGTCGTGGGAGCAGCGGGCTACGGGGTGGCGAGCCCGCCCGCCGCGGCGGTGGGAGCGCTGCTCGTCCTGGCGGTTGTCGTTGACGGGCTCCGGTTCGCCCTGGTGGAGGCCCGGCA
>JAIRVA010000155.1 GCA_031254155.1 Propionibacteriaceae bacterium | reverse complement strand
GTCGGACTCGGACTCGGCGTGGGCGTCGGACTCGGACTCGGCGTGGGCGTGGGCGTGGGTGTGGGTGTCGGTGTGGGTGAGTCGTACGTCGCGTACGCCGCGACCGACACGTTGCCCGCCGCGTCAGTCGCGGTCACCTTGATCAACGCGCCGGGCACCGCACCAACCGGCGGGGCGATCCACCACGCGCCGGTCTCATCGGCCGTGACCGCGCCCCACGGCACCTCGCCGCTCGTGACCTGGATCCACGCGCCCGCCTCGCCCGTACCCGCGATTCCGCTTGTCGACGCCGTTTCGATCACCGGTGTCGGTGGTGGCGTCAGGTCCAGCCAGTAGGTCGTCGGGGAAGATTCCTGCCCGTACAGTACGGCGACCGCCGTCAACCAGCCGTCGACCGCCCCGGCGGACGACACATCGGGGTACACCCACGCGCCCACACCATCGGCCGTGACCTCGGTCGTCCGCTCGCCGGACGCCGTCGCCCAGGTCAGCCGGACGGTGGCGTCGGGGGACGTCGTACCGCCCCACTGCGATCCGTTCACCGTCGTGATGACCGGCGCCGCCAGAGCCACCAGGTCCGTGAACGTGAGGGTGATCCCCCACGCTATCGGCTGCCCGTCGACCAGGATCCTCACCGGAAAGTCGCCCGCGACCGTACTGGTGATCTCAATCGTCGCCGTACCGTTGTCGGACTCAACCGGCGCCGCCCGGACCGCCGGATCGGGACTCGACGCGGTGACCGTGAACGGGACCGGGTAGGCAGTCGGCGACATCCCGCTCATCATCGTGACGGTGATCGCGGCCGCGGAGCGCCCGTCGGCGGGCACGCTCCCGCCCGGCCAACTGGCTTGGAAAAACGCGGTCGGGTCGAACAGGAACGTGATCGGTGCGCTCAGTCCGGACCGGGCGTCGCCCGCCGTCGCGTACGCCTGGACGGTCACAGGCCGCGCGGTGCGGATATGGTCAGAGTGGGTCACCGCCCAGGCCCCGGCGGCGTCGGCCACGGTCGACTCGCCCGTCGTCAGAGTCACCACCGCACCGGGCGCCGTCGTCCCCCGGATCTGGGCCGACACGGCAGTGCCCACCATGACGTCGCCCATTCCCAGGGCGTACACCCGCTGCCCGTTGAGCGGCGCGGTGATGACCGGTACGGCCGGTACGTCGGGGTCGGCGACCGTGAGCGTCAACCGGGTCTCGCCCCAGGACGGCCCGGTGCCGCCCTCGTAACGACTGGCCGACACCGTCACGTTGTACACCCCGTTGACAAGCGGATTCTCCAAGACCGCCCGCCAGTGTCCCGTCTCATCGGTGACACCCGACACTACCACATCTCCGAAGTCGACCGTCACCGTCTGCCCCGCGACCGGGGTACCGTCCACTGTCGTCACCGTACCGCCCACCTCCGGCCGGCCGGTCGCGACGGTCGTACCCACCGGGACATCCACCGTGATCACCCACGTTTGTGCCACCGGCCCCTGGGTGATCGCGACCGCGCCGAACGTGGCCTGTGCGGCCGGATCGACCACCACGAGACAGACCAGCGTGGTCGCCGACGGGGTCTCGGTCAGCCCGGTCACGGGGACGGTGATGGTCGCCGGACCGACCCCGCTCACGGGGTTCACGGTCGTCGCGATATCGGTGGAGCCCGCGCCCGGACAGGTCTCCCCCACGCTCCGCACGATCCAGCGGGCGTCCTCCGCCACCGGGAGGGGTACCGCCACAGCGCCGCCCGCGGGCGGCCCGGCCACGCTCCCGAGCGCCGCAGTCGCCCCGTCCACCGGTACGCAGGCCGCGTACGCCGGCTCCCAGACCGTCGTGACCACCGGGCACTGCGCCGGTACGGGGGTCGCGTAGGCGACGCTCACCGCCCTGTACTTCTTGAAAATCTCGATCTGCGGCCAGTACGACGCGTACGGCAGCGTGACCCCCATGACCGTCGCGGAGACCGGGGTGAACGAGAAGACCTGGTCCGGGTTGGCCCGGTACTGCTCGGCGAGCCTCGTCGCGCAGGACTCCGTACAACTCGGGTCCGACGCCTGGGCCTCCAGCTGGAGCATGCCCGGCACGTTGGCCGTGGTCGTGAAAACGTCGGGGGCGACGAGATCCGCGCCCGTGTCGAGACGGACGTTGAGCGCTGTCCGGTCGTAAATCCGGTTGTTCGGCGAGCCGTAATCTGGCCCCCAGAGATTCGCCCCGAGCGACAGGACATTGGCGAAATTCCCCTCCACCGTCCCCGTCACCCACTGCCGCATGGGAGTTCCGTCCGATGCGCAGGTCACCGTGTCGTCGGGTGCGGTGATCCCGACGAGCTGGTTCTGGGCGGCCCGGAAGCGGTCGTTGATCTCGGCCTGGAGAACCAGGTCGGCGAGGCCGGAGACCGTGACGCGCGTCACCGTCGTACATCCATAGTTGCTTGTGAGATCGACCGTCCGCGTGTCGAAGGTGAGCGGGTTGGGCGCGTACGTCTCATCAAGGCTTGTCAGCCCGTTCGGGTCCGGCGCCGGCGGCTGGGGCAGGGGGACGGCCGGATCGACCGGGACGTACCCGGCGCCCATCGCCGCGGTCTGCCCGCCCAGACCCAGCATCGCGTTGACGAGTTGCCGGGTCGGGCTGTCCGGCGCGGCGGCCTTGTTGATGACGATGTAGTACGCGGTCGTGAGCGGGTACTCCCCCGAGCGGATCGTCGCCGCGGCGGGTGCCACCCCGTCGACGTTCATCAGCTTGATTTTGGCGAGTTGCGAGTTGTTGGCCAGGTCGCCGTACATCTGGGTGACAAAGTAGTAGTACGAGTAGCCGAGCGAGCCCTCGTCGCCGTTGAACGAGGCGACCGCGTCAACCAGGCCCGACATCGAGGCGATGTACTGGACCGTCGGCCCGACCATCAGCGGCGTACCCTGCATGACGAGGTCCAACATCCCCGTTTGCGAACCGGAGTTCTCGGGGCGTTGGTACGCGGTGATCGGCGCGTCCGGGCCGCCGACGTCCTGCCAGTTCGTGATCGTGCCGGCATAGATGGCCCGGAGCTGGTCCACCGTCAGCGAGGTCACCGGATTGCCGGAGTTGGTCAGGAAGACGAAACCCTCGTCGACAACCGGAATGACCTCCAGGTCGACGCCCGCCGCGGCCGCCGCCGCGAGTTCGTCCGCCGACGGGCTCGTGACGAGGATCAGGTCGGCGTCGCCCTTGATCAGGTTGAGGTACGCGGTGTGCGTCGTGTTGAACACCACGTCCGACGCGGCGACGTCCGCCCCGGTGAAGAGCCGCTCGAAGGCCACCCCGAGCGGCTGGGTCGCGGTCGACCCGTCCACCCGCGGGTAAGTCGCTTGGCTGAAGAGCGTGTCCGGCGGGTCGGCGGACGCGGGTACAACTGCGCCCAAACTCCCGGCCACTAGGCCCAACACCACTAACCCAACCCGGCCCACCCGATGTTCCCCACCAACCATCACTGGCTCCTCCCCCTGCACCGATCCCGCCACGAAGATATCGGTGTCTCATAATCTACACCCCCCGGCGGGACGCTGATGTGTCGCTTTGGGGGCATTGTGGACACACCGGGACAGAGGCCGGCCCCGCGGGGCCGGGGCGGATCACTCGGAGAGGAGGTCGGGGGTGAGGTGGTCGGTCCGGTTGATCCAGTGGACAAGGGCCCGTTCACCGTAGTCACCGGGGACGGTGAGCAGGGCCGTCGCGGTGTTGTTGAGACGCAACCAGGTGTCCGGCCACGGGTCGCCAAGATCGGGCTCCCACCCCATGTACGCCCGCAGGAGCAACTGCCCGAACAGGCCGTGGGCGACCAGGGCCACCAGGTTGTCGCCGTCCCCGAACTGGTCGAGCAGAGCGCCGGCGAGTTGGTTCGCGCGCGCCCAGCCCTCGGCCCGGGTTTCGATGTCGTGGAAGTACCACCCGTCGTCGGTCACCGTACTCGGGAGCAGGAGTCGCGGGCACAACCCCGCCAGCGCCGCCCGCCCTTCGCCGGGGTACGCGACGACGGCGTCGGCCTCCGTCCGCCGGTACACCCCGCCCACCTCGTGCGCCTCGGCGACTCCCAGCACCGGCCGGTCCAGGACCTCCGACAGCGGGGCCACCGTGGCGAGCGCCCGCTGCATCAGCGAGCTCAGAAGGTAGTCTGGCTTGGGCAGACGCCCGTCGGCGAAGGCCTCCGCCAGTCGCGCGGCCTGGGTGTGGCCGAGCGGGCTGAGCGGCGGGTCCTCAGTCCCGTACGGCCGCCCTTCCGCCCACGCCAGGT
>JAIRVA010000126.1 GCA_031254155.1 Propionibacteriaceae bacterium | reverse complement strand
GTCGGCCGGGGCCACCGCGATCCCCCAGGCCGCGCCGTCCGCCGCAAGCCCCACGGTCTTGGCCGCGTCCCGGGCCCGGACGGCCACCCGCCCGACTCCGAGCCCCGCCAGGGCGTACACGCACGACCGGGCCGTCGCGCCGTTGCCGTAGACCACGATCCGCGCCGCCGGGTCCAGCGCCCCCAGGACTAGCTGGATCCCGGTGACATCGGTGTTGTGGACCCGCGTCGCCGCCCGGTCCCCCGGCTGGCCGTCGAAGATGAGCGTGTTGCCGACCCCCAGGGCCGCCACCACAGGATCGGGTTCGCCCAGGGGTACGATGGCCCGCTTGCAGGGCATCGTCACCGACAACCCCCGCCACGTCCGGTCCAGGCCCTCGATGAAGTCGCGTACCTCCGCCGCCGTCACCTCACGCCGGTCGTACTCCCAGTCCAGTCCCAGTTCCGCGTACGCCGCCCGGTGCAAGACCGGGGACAGCGAGTGGGCGATGGGCGACCCGATGACAGCGCACTTCACTTGCCGTGCTCACTCACTTGCAGACATCGGGGTTCGCGGCACACCACTGGTGGAACCGCTCCGACGCGGCGTTGAACTCGTCGACGCTGTCGGTGAATACCGTTTCACCCGTCCTCAGGTCCACCGTCACCCAGTACAACCACGGACCCTCAGCCGGGTTGAGCGCCGCCTCCAGCGCCGCGCGACTCGGGTTGCCAATCGGCGTGGGCGGCAGGCCCGCGTGCACGTAGGTGCTGTACGGCGTGTCCTTTTGCGCGTCAGCCGTACTGAGCTTGGCGAGCCCAGACCGGCCCAGACCATAGTCAACCGTCGAGTTCATCTGCAGTGGCATGTTGGCCGCGAAACGGTTGAGAAACACGCGGGCCGCCTTGGGCTGATCGGCGGGAAGCACCTCGACTTCGAGGATGCTCGCAATTGTGACCACCTGCTGGGGAGTCAGCCCGAGTGCGGCCGCCCCGGCCTCAAGGTTGAGATCCGTCGCCACCTTGTTGAACTGGTCCGCCATCATGGTGAAGACGTCGGTCACCTTGGAGTTGATCGGCGGGAAAATGTCGTAGGTGGCGGGGAAGAGGTACCCCTCCGCAATGGAACCAGCCGCCGGGCCGAAACTATAGGCGGCCCGCCACGGGTCAAGGATGCCCGCTAGATTCGCCGCGTTGGCGGTCGCCGCCGCGTTGAGATGGAACGACGCCGGATCGGCGGCCAGCGCGGTCACGGCGGCGTCGAACTCGGCCTGGGTGGTCCCTAGCTGAGTCTCCATGGTCGCGGCCATGTCCGCCAGGCGCATGCCCTCCTTGATGGTGAGTTTCACAACGAGGAGGTTCTTCGGCTTGCCATTGGTATCAAGGTCGGTCATCATCTTGGCCGCCGACGCCGCGGGCAGGTGGGTCTTGAGGTTCCACGTGCCCCACTGGAGCGGGCCGTTCGGGGCCAGTGTCAGGGCCTCGTCTTCGAACAGACTGGGATCCTTGATGACATCGGCGGCCATCAACGTGTCCGCCACCCGGCCCCACCCCTGTCCCGGCGAGACAACGACTTGTACATCCGCGTCCCCGTCGCCGATGTAGTCGTCCCGCTGCTGCCACGCCTGGTACCAGCCGTACGCCTTCCACGTGGCGACACCCATGCCGCCGAGCAGGATGGTGAGACTGAGCGCGACCGCCAGGGCGCTCTTCGCGCGCCGGAGGCCCTCCGAGGAAATCCAACTCACCCGGTACTGCTTAGCCATGCTTCGCCTCCACTCGTTGTCCGACCGTACGCCCCGCCGCCAGGGCACACAACACTGACTCTAGGATACCGACTGCCGCCTGCGCATCCACCACCCGCCGGGCCGTCTTCGCCGTCCGCCCGGCTGCCCGCAGCTTGCGGTGGGCCTCGGCGGTCGACATCCGTTCGTCCACGAGGGTGACCGGTACGCCGACCCGCGCCGCCAGGGCTTCCGCCTGGGTGACAACGTGCGCGGCCGCGATCCCCGCCGTACCGTCAAGGGCCAGGGGGTAGCCGACGACGAGCTCACCCGCGCCCAACTCGTCGACGAGGGCCGCAACACGATCGGGCAGATCCTCCCCCGCGGGCAAGACGGTGACGGGGTACGCCAAGACGCGGCCCGCGTCGCACGCGGCCACGCCGACCCGCGCCGACCCGAGGTCGACCGCGAGCAGGACAGAACTGGGCTCAGCCAAGGGCTTTCGCCACCGCGTCGAGGGCGGCGGGGGCCGCCGCCGGGTCCGTACCGCCGCCCTGGGCGAGATCGTCCGAACCGCCGCCCCGCCCGCCGAGGGCCGTCGCGGCGAGGCTGACGAGCGGGCCAGCCTTGTAACCGTGCTCCCGCGCCGCCGCCGTCGTCGCCACGACCACCCCCGGCTTCGGGGTGAGGCCGATGAGGCAGACGACGCCTGGCGTGGCTCCCAGCCGGCCGCGGATGTCGAGCGCCAGGGCGCGCAGATCCGTCCCCGGCCCCGGCTCGATAGCCCCCACGAAGCGGACGGCGCCGCGGTCAACCCCGCGGGCGGTGAGGTCGGCGGCGAGCGCCGACACCTGGGCCGCCTTGAGATCCGTGATCGTCTTTTCGGCCTGTTTGAGCTGGGCGAGCAGCTTGGCCACCCGGTCGGTGAGTTGGCCGGGTTGGACCTTGAGCGTACCGGCGAGCGCCCCGACGATGGCCCGCTCGGCCGCCAACTGGCTGAACGCGTCAGTCGAGACCAGCGCCTCCACCCGGCGGACCCCCGAGCCGATCGAGCTTTCGCTCACCAGCGACAGCAGCCCGATCTGGGAGGTCATGCCGACGTGGGTGCCGCCGCAGAGTTCCCGCGACCACGGCCCGGCCAGCTCGACCATGCGGACGATCTCGCCGTACTTCTCGCCGAACATCGCCTGCGCGCCGAGGGCCTTCGCCTGGGCGATCGGCATCTCGGTCGCGGTCACCGCCCAGTCGGCGCGGATGGCCTCGTTGGCGACGCCCTCGAGCTCCTGCTGCATGTCGGGGGTGAGTCCGGCGAGGGCGTTGAAGTCGAACCGGAGGTAGCCGGGCTTGTTGTACGAGCCGGCCTGGTGGGTCTGGGGGCCGAGCAACTGGCGCAGACCGGCGTTGACGATGTGGGTGGCCGTGTGGGCCTGGCAGGCCCCGAACCGGGCCGGGCCATCGACCTGG
>JAIRVA010000095.1 GCA_031254155.1 Propionibacteriaceae bacterium | reverse complement strand
TTGCGGGGCGGCGGTCTCCGCGGGCATCTCCGTACCCCAATTTCTCCTGGTCGTACGGACAAAGGTCACACACGGACTGTCCCTCGCGGCGTGGGTCATCACGCTGGGGACCCTGATCGGGTGGCTGGGGCACGGCATCAAGCTCGCCGAGCCGAACATGATCTGGCCAAACATCTGGAGCCTCATCACGGCGGGTACGGTGCTGTATTTCCTGCGCCGCAACGGGCGTTACACCTCGCTCGCCACCCTGCTGCCGGGGCTTGCCCTGGGCGCGCTGCTGGTCAGCCTGGACAACCTCGTCGGTTCGGCGGTCTTCGGCATCGTGGCCATGGTGCCGGCGGTGTACGGCATGATCCGCCAGGGGATCGCGCTGATGCACGCGCGGGAGGTCACCGGGGTGTCGGTGTGGGCCTGGATCCTCCAGGTCGTCTGCCAAGGCACCTGGCTGACCTGGGCGGTGATGGCGGACGAGATCGGTACGCTGATCTCCGCCAGCGTGACCATCGTGGCCGCCGCGTACGTCCTCACGTGGCGGATCCTCCGGGCGGCGGGCCTGGGCCCGGTTGGCGCGCGGCCGTAGACGAGGCTCAGGAGAGACCCAGCAACCCGCGTACCGTCACCGCGAAGGCGGACTCGTCGTGGTGGCCGCAGACGGGGTACCCCCGGGCCTTCACGCTCGGGTGGGCATTGTCCATCACGAAGGGGTGGCCCACCAGGTCGAGCAGGGGCAGGTCGTTGGGCATGTCACCGAAGGCGGCGACATCGGCGGGGTCGATCCCGAACTCGTCGAGCAGGACCAGCAGCGTACTCGCCTTGGACACCCCCGGCCGTGACATCTCCAGGAAACCCGACTGGCTGACGATAGAAAACGTGACGTTCAACCGCCCGCCCACAACGGGCGACACACGGGCCATCAGATCAGTCGTCGGCAGGTCGGCCCGGACGAGCAGCTTGATCACGTCGCCCCGGGCCAGCAGGGCCGGGGCATCGGTGATCGTACCGGCCTCCTTGAAGTCGGCGTCGAGGAAGTAGCGCTCCTCGCGGCCCCACTCGTTGGTGTACTCCACGGCGAAGGACGCCCCCGGCAGCGCCGTGCGGATGTCCGCGACCACCGCCGTGGCTGTCGCCGGGTCGAGCGGGTACGCCCGCAGGGTCTCGCCGCGGTGCAAATCGGCCACCGCCCCGCCATTACTGGTGATGACAAGGGGGTTCGCGTCACGGACGGAGGCGAGCGGCTGGTCGAGCCACCGGGAGGGCCGACCGGTCGCGAAGACGGTCGGTACGCCCACCGCGGCGGCCTGGAACACCGCGTCGCGGTTCGCCGGGCTGGGCCGCCCGTCGCGGCCGAGGAACGTACCGTCCAGGTCGCTGGCAATCAGGCGGATCGGCGGGGTCGGCGGTTGGGCTATCATCGCCTCCACAGTATCACCCACGCGCCCCTTGTCCCTGTGGGATGATGGTCCCATGGAACAACCCGAACCCGACGCCCCCGACTCGCAGTTGGGCGAGTTCTGGGCGCTCACCCAGCGGTACGCTCACGTCGGCGATCTGGACGTCGTCATGGGCCGCGAGTGGGGCGGCGCGCTGCCCCCGCCCGCCTGGAGTTTCGGCGACAACCCCGAGGTGGCCGACGACCTCCTCGGCTTGGTCCTGGACGGCCGGAAACGGGCGACGAGCGGGCTGAAGGAGGAGTACGAGGCCGAGGACGAGCCGCTCCCGCGTCCGGGGGATCTGGCGATCCTGGTGGACGGCGCGGGGCGGCCGCGGGCCTTGATCCGCGACGTGGAGGTCCGGGTCACGCGGTGGGCCGATGTCACCGCGGCCCAGGCCGCCGCCGAGGGGGAGGGGGACGGTACGCTCGCCGGCTGGCGGGCGATTCACGAGGCGGCCTGGGCCGGCCGCGGCCAATCAGTCACCGCCGACACCGAGGTGGTCTGGGAGCGCTTCAAAGTCCTGTACCCCGCGTCGGGGTCGTACAGCGCCACCAGAGCACGAGCTTGAGTACCCCGGTGGCGTAGGCGACCCCGGTGGTCGTGACGAGGACGAGGAACGAGTCTGGGCTGAATCCTCGGAGGACGAAGTACGGGTAGCCGATCACGAGGGGGGATAACAGCAACCCGGTCGGCCATGCGACGTGCCACCAGGTGAGCCACACGATGGTCCAGGCTCGACGACTTCCCCGCTCCCGGACTTTCTTCGTCCACCGCCGGACGCGCGCCAGTGGCACCACCACCGTGGCGAGCAAGAGAAGGAGCGCCACGTCAACGACGATGTGCTGGGTCCAGTAGCCGGCGCGGGGCGAAGTCAACTGCCGCTCGCCCGCGAAGTCTTGAAGCACCCCGTGGAAGAGGCGGCTCATCATCCGTTGGCCCACCAGGAAGTCGGCGTTGTTGATGAGGATCACCACACCGATCCCGCTCTCCGGCAGTATGAACATTTCTGATTGGTAGGCCTCCGCCGTACCACTGTGCTCCCACGCCGGCTCCCGGTAGCCGGACAAGGCGAACCACCCGTACCCGTACCGGCCCGTGGCCGACGCTGGGACCGTGTCGGTGAGGATCGTCTCAACGCTCGCGCGCGAGATGACCGGGGGGCCGCCGCCCAGGAACAGGCGGAGGTACGTGCCCATGTCGGTCACGCTCGACATCAGGTACCCCTCCGCCGCCGACGTGTAGCCGTGCCCCTCGGGCTCCCCGATGTCCTCCACGATCGGGAAACCAAAGTAGTTTCGGTGGCCCAGGAGGAGGCCATCGGCCAGCGCCTCCCGGCGCGACGCGAAGGTGTGCCGAAGGCCGAGCGGGGCGAGGACGTTGTCATGGAGGTACGTGCCGTAGTCCAGTCCGCTGACCGCCGCCACGACCTCGCCGAGCAGGGCGTAGTTGACGCCGGCGTACTTGTGGACCCCCGGCGTACCGTTGATCGTCAGGTGGTCGGTCGACTGGTAGTCCTGGAGCCCGCTGGTGTGATGCAGCAGCTGGCGGATGGTGATCTGGTCGCCGACGGCGATGCCCGGCAGATAGTCGGCGAGGTACCCGTCCAGCCGGAGCTGCCCGCGTTCGGCCAGTTGGGTGATAGCCACCGCGGTGAAGGACTTGCTGAGCGAGCCGATTCCGAGGGGAGCGTCGAGCGGCATTCCCTCGGTGCCGTAGGTTTGCTCGAACAGGACGCCGTCCCGGCCCACCACCTGGACTCCCGCCCCCGGCGTGTGGGCGGCGGCAAACTCGGCGCGGAGAAACGAGTCGAGCCCGGCGTACGACACCTCCGCCCACCCCGGAGTTGGCCACGCGCCAACCAGCAGGGCGGCCAGGGTGAGTACGAGCAGTCCACGCAGTCTTCTCATTCGACTCACCCTAGCCCGAAGAGGGCATGATATTCCACTTGACAAGGAAATATACATGTCGGTGTTGGATGGAGGGGGAGACGGTCGGACGGTGGTCCCCGTGGCCCGCCCGACCGGTTGGTGACCCCGTGGTAGTCTCGATTGACGGTTGAGACGTAGAGGACTACATTGGGGGCTTGCGTCCTAACGGGCGGCTACCAAAGGAGGTCACGATGATAGATATCGTGTACCTGCTTGGGATAGTTGCTCTTTTCTTGGGGGTTAGCGCGATCGGAAGGATTTTGGCGCGGTTATGACTCGTGTCACGGTGACCCGCGAAGGCGTGGTCATACTCCCCGGCACCCGGACGGAGCCCACGCACCCATGATGGACACATTGCTGGCCGTCGCGGTCCTAGCCACGATGGTCGCCCTGCTTGGCCTGCTGTACCGCCCCCTGGGCGACTACATGGCGTACGTGTACACCACCGGTCGCCACTGGCGCGTCGAGCGCTGGTTGTACCGGCTCATCGGCGTCGACCCCGACCGCGAACAGACCTGGCCGGCGTACCTCCGCGCGGTGCTGGCGTTCTCCGCGGCGGGCATGATCTTGCTGTACGGGATGCAGCGGCTGCAGCCCTGGCTGCCGTACTCCCTCGGGCATGAGTCCGTCTCGCCCGACCTGGCGTTCAACACCGCCGCCTCGTTCGTGGCCAACACGAACTGGCAGTCGTACTCCCCCGAACACACCATGGGTTTCACCGTGCAGGCGGCCGGTCTCGGGGTGCAGATGTTCGTCTCGGCGGCGGTCGGCATGGCGGTCGCCGTGGCCCTGATCCGGGGCATCGCGGGGAACCGGCGGGGTACGCTGGGCAACTTCTGGGTTGACCTGTTCCGGACCAACCTGCGCATCCTGCTGCCCGGGGCCGTCCTCGCCGCGCTCGTGTTCGCCGCGGCGGGCGTCGTCCAGAACTGGACCGGTTTCACCGACATCACGACGCTCGCGGGAAATGCGCAGAGCCTGCCCGGCGGGCCCGTGGCCTCGCAGGAGGCGATCAAGATGCTCGCCACCAACGGCGGTGGGTTCTTCAACGCCAACTCCGCCCACCCCTACGAGAATCCGACCGCCTGGACGAACATGTTCCAGATCTTCCTGCTGCTCGTGATCCCGTTCACGCTGCCCCGCACGGTGGGCCGGATGGTCGGCGACTTCCGGTTCGGGATGATGATCGAGCTGACGATGGCGTCGCTGTTCACCATCGCCTACGCGCTCATCACCGTGTTCGAGGTGCAGGGGAGCGGCACGGCGCCCGAGTTGGCCGGGGCCGCTCTGGAAGGCAAGGAGGTCCGGCTCGGCATTATCCAGTCGACCCTGTTCGCCACGGCGACGACCGGTACGTCCGGGGGTGCCGCCAACTCGATGCATGGCTCGTACACTGCCCTCGCCGGCATGATCACCATGCTGCACATGGCCCTCGGCGAGCTGTCGCCGGGCGGCGTCGGGGCCGGGATCTACGCCATCCTGCCCCTCGTCATCATCGGGGTCTACATCGCCGCCCTCCTGCTCGGCCGGGCGCCCGTCATGCTCGGCAAGCGGCTCGGGGTGCGCGAGATCAAGTACGTGTCCATCTTCATCCTGGTCATGCCCGTCCTGGCCCTCGGAGCACTGGCAATCAGTCTGGTTATCCCGTCGATCCACGCCTCGATCATCAACGATGCGGCGGGTAACACGGGCACGCACGGGGTGTCGGAGGTGATGTACGCCTTCATTTCGGCGGCGGTCAACAACGGTTCCGCCTTCGCGGGTTTCAACGCCGACACGCCGTACCTCAACACCGTGCTCGGCGTCCTCATCTTGCTCGGCCGGTACATCCCGATCGCGCTCACCCTGGCCCTCGCTGGTTCCTTTGCCGAGCAGGACCGGGCCCAGACCGACGTCACCGAACTGCCGCTCCACACCCCGCAGTTCGTCGGCCTGCTCGTCGCGATGATCGCCATCGTCACCCTGCCGACTTTCCTGCCCCTGATGACCGTCGGCCCGCTCGCGGAGTGGTTGGGATGAGTACGGAAGTCTTACCCGAGACGGCCGAACCCCAGGTAGCGGGTCCGGAGCCCATCGCGACCCACATCCGCCGCACCGCCCACGGCCGCTACATCGTGTCGACCGGCGAGAACCTGCTGCGGCCGTACCTCGCCTGGCGCATCATCGGGCGGATGTTCCGTAAGGTCGACCCGCGGGCGCAGTGGCACAACCCCGTCCTGTTCATCGTCTGGGTGTGCTCGGCGCTGACGACGGTCGTTGCCATCGCGGACACGGTGAAGGGCGGGCCGGTCTACTCCGGCGGCCTGGAACTGCCCCCCGGCTTCGACTGGGTGGTCGCGGCCTGGATGTGGCTCACGGTCCTGGCGGCCAACCTGGCCGAAGCGCTCGCCGAGGGCCAAGGCCGGCCGCACGCCGCCGCGCTCAAATCGATGCGGGAGACCACGCTGACCCGCCGCGTCGAGGCCTACGACCCGGTCCACGACGCGGACGCTCGGGCGGCCCGGCTGACCGAGGTGAACTCGAACGACCTCA
>JAIRVA010000034.1 GCA_031254155.1 Propionibacteriaceae bacterium | reverse complement strand
CTCGGCGACACCAGTTGATGTCACCATCGACACGGCCGCCCCGGCGACCCCGGCGATCACGACCGCGGACGCCACCAAGGTGGCGGGCACGGCCGAGCCGGGTACCACGGTGAAAGTGACCTGGCCGGATAACACGACGAGCACGGCCACGGCCGATCCCCAGGGTAACTGGTCGGTGACAACGCCCGACGGGATGACCTCCGGCGATGTCACGGCCGTTTCGACCGACCCGGCGGGCAACGACTCCGCCCCGGCGACGACGTACCTCAACCTCGACGCCCCGGACGCGCCGCTGATCAAGACCGCCAACGCGACGGCGGTCACCGGGACGGTACCGTTGCCGGTCGAGGCGGGTACGACGCTGACCCTGACGTACCCCACCACCGACGGTTGGGCGACCGTGACCGCGGACGTCGACCCGGCGACCGGGGCGTGGTCACTTGCGACGCCGGCGGCTGCGGTGAGCGGCCCGCTGTCGGCGGTCGTGACCGACCCGGAGGGCGTGGACTCGAGCGCTGGAACCGGCTCCCTGGATGTGGATGCCCCGGCTGCCCCCCACGTGGATTCGCCCGCGGATGGCGCGGCGATCAACAACGCCAGGCCGACGGTGACGGGTACGGGCGAGCCGGGCGCGGCGGTCACCGTTCAGGACAAGGCCGGGCACGGACTGTGCACGGCGACGGTCGGGGCGACCGGCGCCTGGTCCTGCACGGTGCCCGCCGGCCAGGCGCTCACGGAGGGTCCGGCCGAACTGGTCGTCACCCAGACCGACAAGGCCGGGAACGTCTCGGGTCCGGCGACGGACGACCTGACGGTCGATCTGACCGCTCCGGCGGCCCCGACGGTGACGGGTCCGCTAAGCGGGGTGGCGACCAATGATCCGACGCCGACGGTGACGGGGACGGGTGAGCCCGGCGCGGCGGTCACGGTGGCGGACAAGGCCGGGAACGTCCTGTGTGCGGCGACGGTCGCGGCCGATGGGTCGTGGTCGTGTACGGTAGGCCGGCCGTTGCCGGATGGGACGGACGAGTTGACGGTCGCCCAGACCGATGCGGCGGGTAACGAATCCGGGCCGACGGTGGTCAAGCCGGTTGTTGACACGGCGGCCCCGGCCGTACCGACGGTGACGGGTCCGACCACGGGGGAGGAGATTGACACTCTAGAGCCCACGGTTGCTGGCAAGGGTGAACCCGGCGCGGCGGTGACGGTGACGGACAAGGCTGGGAATGTCCTGTGTACGACGACGGTCGCGGCGGATGGGTCGTGGTCGTGTACGGTGGGCCGGCCGTTGCCGAACGGGACGGATGAGTTGGATGTGAGGCAGACCGATGCGGCGGGCAACACGTCCGGTCCGGCGGTTGTGGATCCCGTCGTGGACACGGTGGCCCCGGCGGCGCCGGTGGTTGTCTCGCCGCAAGACGGTCCGACCAAGGACTCGGCGCCGACGATCACGGGTCAAGGTGAGCCGGCGGCAACCGTGACGGTCGCGGACGGCCACGGGAATGTCCTGTGTCAGGCGACGGTCGCGGCGGATGGGTCGTGGTCGTGTACGGTCACGACGGCGTTGCCGGATGGTACGGACAAGCTCACCGTGACCCAGACTGACCAGGCGGGCAACGAATCGGCGCCAACAATGGCGAGGCCCGTTGTGGATACGGTGCCTCCGGCCCAGCCGGTGGTGACGGAGGCGGATGCGGTGGTGGTGTCGGGTACGGCGGAGCCGGGTGCGACGGTGCTGGTCACGTGGCCGGATGGTACGACGGTGACGGCGGATGTGGACGACGCTGGGAACTGGTCGGTGCCGACTCCTGGCACGATGATGTCGGGTGATGTGCAGGTGGTGGCGGTTGATGCGGCGGGTAATCCGTCGCAGCCGGTCGAGACGTTCCTGGATCTGAATCCGGGGGCGCCGGCGATTACGACGGCGAACGCCAGCGAGATCGCGGGTACGGCGGAGCCGGGGGCTGTGGTCACGGTCACCTATCCGGTGGTCGACCCCACCACGGGTGCGGTCGTCACCGCGACGGCTGACCCGGTCATCGTGGGTCCGGACGGGACGTGGTCGATCATCACACCCCCGGATGCCGTGAGCGGCGAGGTCACGGTCGTGGCCACGGACCAGAACGGGAACCGCTCCCTGCCGGGTGAGACCCACCTGGATGCGACGGCCCCGGCGGCCCCGGTGGTCGACACCCCGACGGTCGGCCTGCCGGTCAAGGACCGGGCCCCGGAGGTGTCGGGACAAGGTGAGGTTGGTGCGACGGTGACGGTGGCGGACAAGGCCGGCGACGTGTTGTGCCAGACGGTCGTACTGCCGGACGGGTCGTGGTCGTGCACGGTGGGCCAGGCGTTGCCGGAGGGTACGGCCGAGCTCGACGTGACCCAGACCGACCCGGCGGGCAACCCCTCCGATCCGACAGTGGTCGCGATTACGGTCGACACGACCGCCCCGGCCGTACCGGCCATCGAGACCGCGAACGCCCAGGTGGTCGCCGGGACGGCCGAACCCGGTTCGACCGTGACGGTCACGTACCCGAGAGCTGACGGTACGACCGGGACGGTGACCGGAGCGGTCGACGAGACCGGCCACTGGTCGATCCCGACTCCCGCCGATGCGGCGGATGGCAAGATTACGGCCGTGGCAACCGATCCCGCCGGGAACACCTCGGGTGAGGCCACGCGGACGCTGGATTCCACGCCGCCCGCGGCGCCCCAGGTGAACCCGTCCACGGGCGGGGAGATCTCGGGGACGGCCGAGCCGGGTGACACGGTCACGATCAGCCAGCACGGCGTCGCCGTACCTGGTTGCGAGACCGTCACGGCCGACGCGGATGGGCTCTTCGTGTGCCCCCCGACGACGCCGCTCGGCCCCGGTGACAAGGTCGAGGTCACCGTGACCGACAGCGCGGGCAACGAGTCCCAGCCGACGGTCATCGAGATCGGCCAGTTGGCGGTCGAAGTCGCGTACCCGACACGCCATATCAAGGAAACCCAGGTGGTGACCGGCAGCAACTTCGCCCCAGGCGAAATGGTGTGCCTGACGCTGCACTCGACGGACATCGCCCTGGGTTGCAAGACGGCTGAAGATGGTGGCAAGGTCACCTTCTCCTTCACGGTGCCTGACGGCATTGAGCTGGGCGAACACGCCCTCACGCTGACCGGTAACCACTCCGGCGCCATCGCGGTGACCTTCACGGTCACCAAGGCGCCGGCTGCCCCAACTGGTGGCACAGTCCATCCCCCCATGGGACTGTTGCCCTTTGGGGTTGTCACGGTGGCTGCCGGACTCTGGATAACCCGTCAGGGTGTCCAGGCCCGCAAGGGCAAAAAATGGTCCTCTGGGTAAATTTCCCCCCACAACCCAGACGACCAGTTCGGGAGCGTCCCTAGTCAGGGGCGCTCTCGGCGCATTCAGAGCCGGGGGACGCCGGGACGTACCCAGGCAAGCTAGACTGGATCTCATGATAACTGCTGCGCGACAGGACGAGCGACTATCTTTGCTGTTGCAGGGCCAACAGGATGGGCTCGGACATCCTTTTGCGGCTACGCAGTGCCTGCCTGTGGGCATCCTTCCCGATGACGAGGAGTCTCTCATAGCTGACCTGGAGCAGGCACGTCAGGAGGCCGTGACTCATCCGGAAGAGCTCATGACTGTGGAAGCGCTGGTTGAGTCCATTCGGGCAGAACTACGGTTGTGAGGTTCTGGCTACGTTCGACACCGACCGCGCGAAAACGCGTCCGCGACGTCGCCGCGTGGTATGCCGCCAACGCATCATCGGAGATCGCGGCCGATTTCCTGACGGATTTTCAGACCACTGTCGCCTTACTGAGGTCTCGGCCATACGTACACGCGCTTGAAGAGCAACTTAGCGTACGGCGTGCGCATTTGCGACGGTTCCCCTACACAGCGTGGTACGACGTGCATGAGCAAACAGTTCGTATCCTCACTCTGAGCCATGACCGTATGGACAGCAATACGATCAGAACCCTTCTGGCTGAGAGTCGTTAGCCGTTTGTTTGAGTTCTCCGGTCCCCATCGCTGCGGGACTTCAAACTCTCGGCTGACCCGGGCGGTCCGGCGGGCCAGGCCGGAACTGTGGTGGGGCAAAGATTTCTGAGGGAAACCTGAAAAACTAACGTCAGGATACCAAACGCCGTGTGTCAAGCGGAGATAGCGTAGTTTTGTTGTACTTTGACTCTGCCAGGGTCTCAACCGGGCCAAAATCGTGGTTGACGGCCTTGTAGGAACCCTGATATACCTGTCCATATCGTGATTGTGGGTCACTGAATTACCGGGGGGTAATCGTGGGGGTTCAATCGCTTGGTCGTGCGTTCGACGGTGCGCAGTTTGCTGTGCCGTTGCGCCGGGTGGCGAGGTCCTTTCTGCATGCCTGCCAGTACGGTGTCGTGCTATCGCGGCGGATTAATAAGGCGTACGAGGGAAAACTCTGAGGTCGTCGGGGGGCGCAGCACAGTTTGCGGTCCCCCATTGGGAAGTCAACAGGTCTACAAGGACTTAGGTATCAAGTGGGGGTAGTTATGGGAAACGATACGTTGCTGGCGGCGTCTGGCCTGGCTGGCGCGAAACCACGGAAGGCACCGGCGAAACACCAGAAATGGGCGAAGCCGGCGGCTTTTCTGACGGCCTTTACGCTCATGGTGGGGGGGTTGTTCCTCGGTAACACGCTGCTGGCCCCGGAGGCTAGCGCGGCGTCGTCCCACAAGACGGGTGTCTTCCCCGTTCAGGCGGCCAACCCGGGCAGTTCGTGGTGGGCGTCGTCCAACCAGATCACCCAGCCGCTCGCCATCAGTGACCAGTCGTTGTACATTGGCGGCCTGAACTTCGGTTGGGGTACCCTGGCGACGGGCGGGCAGCTGCCGACGAATGGTACGGTCGAGCGGTTCGGCAGCCAGCAGCAAACCGGCGGTGGCGGGCCCAACCCGGGCTCGGACGTGGAGTGGAACGACACGCTAGCGGTCGACGCCGACGTTGACGGCGTCCGCGGCGCGAAGTACGGCTACTCCTGGGACTTCAACGCCGTGCCGTCTACCGTTGCCGCGGCCTACAGGACTTCGACGGGGAATACGATCCCGTCGGGTGTCACTGACGTCAACTCGATGCCGCTGTTCCGGATCAAGGACGGCGAGACGAAAGCCCAGTACACCGTGATGCCGACGCCGGCCTGGTTTGGCGCCACCGACGGCGCGTACCTCTACTGGTCCGGCGGCGAAGTGCTGCAGGGCTCGGGCAAGATCATGCTCTCGGCCGCCGAATGTACGTCCCTCAACCAGAGTTTCACGATGATGGTCTTCGACCCGGCGACCGGTGAGTACAACTTCTCGGGCACCATCCAACCGGCGACGACGGGCGACAACATCTTCAGCGACGGCGCGATGAACCCCTGCCCCGGCCCGGGCTACGTCGCGTCGGACATGGCGCTTGACTCCGTGGGTAACGCGTACATCGTTGTCACGTCGGACCAGGCCGCCCCGACCTTCGGGCTCAACGCCGCCACCCGGATGTGGCTCGTCCGGGTCGTCCCGAGCGAGACCAGCAACTGGACGTACGAACTGGTCGCCCCGCTGACGGCGGGCGCTGGCCAGGGGGCGGTCGCGATTGGCACGAACGCCCAGCTCATCTACGGCTTGGCGTTCTACCAGGGTAACCTCTACGCCCTGTACGGCGGCGCGACGAACCTCGTCCGCATCAACCCGACCTCCGGCCAGGTTTTCAACATCCCGAACGGGACGTCGGCCGCGACTGTCTACCCCCTGTCGTACGACCTAGCGTCTGGTCAGACCGCAACGGTGGTCCAAGGTACGGTGTACAACGACACCGCCGGTGACGGCTCGGTGGCCGGCGACCCCGCGCTGGCCAGCC
>JAIRVA010000242.1 GCA_031254155.1 Propionibacteriaceae bacterium | reverse complement strand
CAGGGGGTCAACTACGAGCTCACCCTGGATCTCGGCCTGCAATACATGCAGGACCAGCGTCTCGCCGCCGCTGTCCAGCAGTCGGGCGCCCGCAGCGGGATCGCGATCACGCTGTCGGTGACGACGGGGGAGATCCTGGCCCTGTCGGACTACCCGACGTTCGATCCGAACAACATTTCCGCCGAGCCAAGCGACAACTTGGGCAACCGGGCGGTCCGCGACGCCTATGAGCCGGGGTCGGTCGAGAAGGTTCTCACCATGGCCGCGCTGGTCGACCAAGGGCTGGTCGCTCCCGACACGCGGGTCATCGTGCCGGGGCAGATCGCGAGCGGCGACTCGCTCATCAAGGACGCGTGGGGCCATGACACCATTCACCTGACCGCGGCGGGGGTGTTGGCGCGGTCGTCCAACGTCGGGATCCTCCTGTTGCTCCGGCAGATGGACAAGGCAACTATCACCGACTACCTGACCCGGTTCGGGCTGGGCCAGGCGACGAACAGCGGTCTGCCGGGCGAAGCGACGGGGTACGTCCCGGGAGCGGACATGTCCGACCAGACGCGCGACAACATGGCCTTCGGGCAAGGGCTGTCGGTGACGGCCCTCCAGGAGGCGGCCGCAGTGGCCGCGATTGTGAACGGCGGGGTGTACGTCAGTCCGTCCATCGTGGCCTCGGCGACCAAGGCCGATGGTACCCCGGTCACGCTGCCCGAGCCGGCGGTACGACGGGTCGTCTCGGCGGAGACCTCCGCCCAGGTTCTGCGGATGATGGAGTCGGTCGTCGACTTCAACAAGAACTCCTTCGACATCCCGGGCTACCGCACGGCGGGTAAGTCGGGGACCGCGGAGGCGATCGACCCGACGTGTGGGTGTTACCGGGGGTACGTCATGTCGTACCTCGGCGTGGCGCCCGCCGACAACCCCCAGTTGCTGACGTACGTTGTCTTAGACCACCCGACGACCGGCGGTTCGGGCACCGCCGCCGCCGCCCCCGCGGTCAAGGACATCATGTCGGTCGCGCTGCCTCGCTACGGCGTACCGACCTCCACGACGGATTTGCCAGGGCTCCCGATTGAGTGGTGAGATGGTCCGGCCACCGCGACACGCACCCCAAACGCCCCCGTGGCGCCTGGACGTGTGTGATGATGGGTGGTGGCATTCGAGCTGCACGGGGGCGATGATCCCTCGTCCTCGCGTGGGACATGAGGAGATCTGATGATAAACATACTTCTCGCCGGAGCGGTGTCCTTGTTGATCACGCTCTTCGGCACGAAGTTCTGGATCGGTTTCCTCCACCGGCGCGCGTACGGCCAGTTCATCCGCAGCGACGGCCCGACCTCCCACGCCGTCAAACGCGGGACGCCGACAATGGGCGGCGTGATCTTGGTCCTCGGTACCGTGGTGGGGTACGCCGTGTCGCACCTGGTGCTCTGGACTCCGGTCTCGGTCTCGGGGCTGCTCCTGCTCGGCCTCGTCGTCGCCCTGGGCGGCGTCGGGTTCGTCGACGACTGGCTCAAGATCTCCCACGCCCGGTCGCTCGGGCTCGGGTCGGTGGCCAAGGCGGCACTCCAGGTGATCGTCGGCGCGGTCTTCGCGATCCTGGCGTTGCAGTTCCCCGATCACCGGGGTATTACGCCGGCGTCGCAGTTCGTGTCGTTTCTGAGGGACGTCCCGTGGTTGTGGCTGCCCATCCCCGTGGCGGTCGTGTGGATGGTCTTCCTCATCGCCGGTTTCTCGAACGGGACCAACCTGACTGACGGCCTGGACGGGTTGCTGACCGGGGCCGCGACGATGGTGTTCATCGCGTACGGCGTACTCAACATCTGGCAGGGCAACCAGTTTTGCGGGCGGGCGTCGTCTTTCGGCCCGAAGTGCTACGACGTCCGTAACCCCAACGACCTCGCCATCGTGGCGATTGCTCTCGCCGGCGGCCTGTTCGGCTTCCTGTGGTGGAACGCCCGGCCGGCGAAGATCTTCCTGGGCGACACCGGCTCGCTCGCGATCGGCGGCGGGGTGGCCGGCATCGCGATCTTGTCCCGGACCGAGCTGTTGCTCCTCCTCATCGGCCTGCTGTTCGTTCTCGAGGCCTTCTCGGTCATTGCGCAGGTCGGGTACTTCAAACTGACGAAAGGAAAACGGTTGTTTCGGATGGCCCCGCTCCACCACCACTTCGAAATGCTGGGCTGGGAGGAGGTCACCGTGGTCATCCGGTTCTGGATCGTGGCCGGGTTGTCGGTGATCACGGGTGTCGGTTTGTTCTACGCGGAATGGGTGGTGGGCCAGTGACGACGTGGATCGATTGGGCGAACCGCCTGAGCGACTGGTCGCGGGCCCGGGTCACCGTGGCCGGGATCGGGACGAGCGGGTACGCGGCCGCCGATGTGCTGCTGGAGTACGGCGCGGCGGTCACGGTACTCGATGACTCGGACGCGCCGGCGGCGGCCGACAAGGCCAAGGTCTTGGAGTTGTTGGGCGCGGAGGTCCGGCTGGGTCCGGGATCGAGTACGCGGCTCCCGGGGTCGTGTGACCTCGTCGTCACCTCGCCGGGCTGGCGCCCGGCCTCGCCCCTCTTCGCCGAGGCGCGGGCGCGGGCGATCCCGGTCTGGGGCGACGTGGAACTCGCCTGGCGGTTCCAGCAGCCCGACCGGGTGGTACCCTGGCTGGCCGTGACCGGGACGAACGGCAAGACGACCACGGTCACGATGGTGGAAGCGATGCTGAAGGCGGCGGGTCTCACAGTTGCCGCGGTCGGCAACGTCGGGCGGCCCATCCTGGAGACCGTGCTCGACGGCGTGGCGTACGACTGCCTGGCCGTGGAACTGTCGAGCTTCGAGTTGCACTGGACGAAGACGCTCGGTCTCCACTCGGCGGCGGTGCTCAACGTCGAACCGGATCACCTCGAATGGCATGCGGACAACGCCGATCCCTTCGCGGCGTACGCGGCGGACAAGGCCCGGATCTTCAACCAGGTGACCCACGCGTGTGTGTACAACGTGGCCGACCCGCGGACGGAGGCGATGGTGGAGGCCGCCGACGTGGTGGAGGGCGCGCGCGCAATCGGCTTCACCCTCGGCATCCCGGGACCGTCGATGCTGGGCGTCGTGGACGGCCTACTCGTCGACCGGGCGTTCATCCCGCAGCGCCGCGACTCGGCGCTGGAACTTGCGAAGGTGGGGGACCTGCCCACGGCAGCCCCGCACATGGTCGCCGACGCCCTCGCCGCCGCGGCGCTCGTCCGCTCGTTCGGCGTCCCGGCGGCGGCCGTCCGGGACGGTCTGCGGGCGTACACGCTCGGACCGCACCGTATCCAGACCGTGCTCACGGCCGGCGGCGTCACCTGGGTGGATGACTCCAAAGCGACGAACGCCCACGCCGCCCACGCGTCGCTCGCGGGTTTCGACAAGGTGGTCTGGATCGCCGGTGGCCAGGCGAAGGGGACCCGGTTCGAGGATCTCGTCCGCGCGTACGCGGGCCGGTTCCGGGCGGCCGTCCTCCTCGGGACGGATCGCGGCGTGGTGGCAGAAGCGTTCGCCGCGGAAGCCCCGGGGGTCCCAGTCGTCATCCTTGATGACCTCACGAAAGATGTCATGACGGCGGCGGTCGGGGCGGCGGCCCGGTTCGCGCAACCGGGCGACACCGTCCTGCTCGCTCCGGCCTGCGCCTCGCAGGATTTGTACGCTGACTACGCCGAGCGCGGGGACTATTTCGCTGCGGCGGCGAAGAAGGAGGCATTGTGACCACTGACGCTGTCGCCGCGCCGGCCGCCCCGGCGCCGAAGACGTTCCTCCGGTCGGCTTTCTCCCACCCGCTGTTCACGTACCGTCTCGTGATCGCCGCGTCGGCGGTCCTGCTCTCACTCGGTCTCCTCATGGTGATCTCGGCCTCCTCGGTGACGGCGGCCGCCGAGATGGGGGACCCGTACTACTTCGGGAAGCGCCAGATCTTCTTCGCCGTCATCGGCGTCGCCGGCGCGTGGGTCTGCTCGCTACTGCCGGAGCGGTGGCTCACGGCCCTCAGCTGGCCGGCCCTGCTCCTCGGGGTCGTGCTGCTCGTTCTCACCTTCACCCCTCTGGGGGTGGAGGTCGCCGGTAACCGCAACTGGTTGTCGTTCGGCCCGTCGTGGACCCAGTTCCAGCCGAGCGAGTTCGCCAAGGTGTCGATCATCGTCTGGGGCGCCACCGACCTGGCGCGACGGCGGAAGCAGCTGACCGATGTCCGCCAGTGGCTCGTCTACATCGTCGCCACGTTCACCCTGATCGGGTTGGTGGTCTTCCAGAAGGACCAGGGGACCGCGATGGTGATGGCCGCCATCGTGATCCTCGTCCTCGTGGGCGCCGGGGCACCGTGGCGCTTGTTGCTCTCCCTCGGCGCCCTGGCGGCGGCGGCGATTGTCGCCTTGGTCGTCCTCCAGCCGAACCGGATGAACCGGATCATCGCCTTCCTCCATCCCGACACGGACCTGCTCGGCCGCAACCTCCAGCCGACCCGCGGGATCTACGCCCTGGCCACGGGTGGTTGGTTCGGGCAGGGCCTCGGGTCGAGCCGCCAGAAGTGGGGCCTGCTGTCCGCCGCCCACACCGATTACATCTTCGCGATCATCGGCGAGGAGCTCGGCCTCATGGGCACGCTCGGGGTCATCGCGCTGTTCGCCGTCCTGGCGTACGCCGGGCTGCGGACGGCCAACCGCTCGACCTCGATGTTCTCGCGCCTCGTGGCCATCGGGGTCGTGGCCTGGTTCACGGTCCAGGCGTTCGCCAACATCGCCGTCGCGATCCGGGCTCTCCCGGTGCTGGGGGTGACCCTGCCGATGATCTCGTACGGCGGCTCGGGACTCATCGCCAACCTGCTCGCGGTCGGCCTGCTCGCCGGGTGCGCCCGGCGCGAGCCGGAGGCCGCCCTGGCCCTCGCCGCCCGGCGGCGGAAACCCCGCGTCACCGCGATCGTCAGGGCGGGCGCATGAGAGTGGTTCTGGCCGGTGGGGGGACGACGGGACACATCTCGCCGCTCCTCGCCACGGCGGCCGCCCTCCGGCTCGCCGACCCGGCGGGCGAGATCGTCTGCGTCGGGACGCCGGCCGGGCTGGAGACCACGCTCGTCCCGGCGGCGGGGTACGACCTGCGGCTCGTCGACCCGGTGCCGCTACCGCGGCGGGTGTCGGCGGGGCTTGTCACACTGCCTTTCCGGATCGTCACGTCGGTCCGGCAGGCGGGGGCGGTCCTCCGCGACGCCCGCGCCGACGTTGTCGTCGGGTTCGGCGGCTACGCCTCGCTGCCGGTGTTCCTGGCCGCCCGGCGGGCAGCGATCCCCGTTGTGGTCCACGAGGCCAACGCCGTACCGGGACTGGCCAACCGCATCGCCGCCCGGTTCGCCGCCCGTACCTGCGTCGCGTTTGCCAACACCGGGCTGAAGAATCAGGTGGTAGTGGGGACGCCGGTTCGTCGTGGCGTGGCCGATCTCGACCGCGGCGCGGCCCGTCCGGCCGCCCGCACCCGGTTCGGGTTACCGGTCGGCGCACCGGTCTTGTTGGTCTCCGGCGGGTCGCAGGGCGCCCGCTCCCTCAACCGGGCCGTGACCGGGGCGCTCCCCGGTCTGGATGCCGCCGGCATCAGCGTCCTCCACGTCACGGGGCCGAAGAACTTCGAGGAACCCGTGGAACTACCGCTGCTCACGCGCAGCACGTACGTCCGTCTGCCGTACGTGGCGGCGATGGAGGACGCCTACGCTGCCGCCGATCTCATGCTCGCCCGCGCGGGGGCGGCCACGGTGACGGAGACCGCTCTCGTGGGGCTGCCGGCGCTCTTCGTACCGCTGCCCCACGGCAACGGCGAACAGGCCAAGAACGCCGCCGGGGTGGTCGCCGCCGGCGGGGGACTCCTGATCGCGGATGCCGACCTGACGCCGGACCGCCTGGTCGCCGAGGCCAGCCGGGTCTTCGCCGACCCGGCGGTGCTTGCCCGCATGAGCGTGGCCGCGCGCGGGGTCATGCCGGGCGACGCGGCGGAACGCGTCGCCGCGTACGCACTCCAAGCCGGAGGTAGACAATGATTCTCGAGCCCCAGCCCGTCCCCGCCCTGGGCGACCTCGGCCGCGTCCATTTCATCGCGATCGGCGGTGCCGGCATGAGCGGGGTCGCCCGTGGGTTCGTCGCGCGGGGGCTGCCCGTGACGGGCTCCGACCAGGCCGATTCCGAGGCCTTGCGCGCACTCCAGGCCCTCGGGGTGACCTGCTGGGTCGGGCACGACGCCCGCCACGTCGCGGGTGCAGATACCGTCGTTGTCTCCACGGCGATCCGCGGTGACAACGTCGAATTGGTCGAGGCCCGTCGCCGGGGGCTCCGGGTACTGCACCGCAGCGTCGCGCTGGCCTGCCTGATGGAAGGGTACGAGGTCATCGCGGTGGCGGGGACCCACGGCAAGACGACGACGACGGCGATGTGCGTCGCCGGGCTGATGGGGGCGGGCGAGGACCCGTCGTACGTGGTCGGTGGCACGGTGCTCGCCACGGGGGAGGGCGCCCATATCGGTACGGGGCGGTTCTTTGTCGTGGAGGCCGACGAATCGGACGGCTCATTCCGACAGTACCCCGCGCGGATCGCCGTCATCACCAACGTGGAGGCCGATCACCTGGACAACTGGGGGACCGCCACCCACTACGCGGCGGGTTTTGCGGAGTTCGCCACGGGGCCGGGCGTCGAGTTGGTGATTCTGGACGCGGACAACCCGGGGACCGCGCGGCTGGCGGCCACCCTCGCCCGGCGCGGACGGCGCGTGTCGACGTACGGCGAGTCGGCGACCGCCGGTCTCCGCCTGACGGACCTCCACCCCGCCGCGCACGCGGGCGAACTCCGGGGTCGCGACTGGTCGGCCACGCTGCAGATCGAGGCGCCGGGGATCCACAACCTTCACAACGCCGCGGCGGCGCTCGCCGTCGGGGAGGCGCTGGGCGTCGACCGGGCGGGCTTCCTCGCCGGTCTCGCCACCTTCCACGGCACGGCGCGGCGGTTCCAGCACCTCGGCGTGGCCGGAGGGGTCACGGTCGTCGACGACTACGCCCACCACCCGACGGAGGTCGCAGCCACGCTCGCCGCCGCGCGATTGGCCGCCGGGGGCAACCGGGTGGTGGTGTGTTTCCAGCCCCACCTGTTCTCGCGGACCCGCGACTTCGCCGACGAGTTCGGTCGCGCCCTCGCCGCCGCCGATGAGGTCGTCGTCCTCGATGTCTACCCGGCGCGTGAGGACCCGATTCCCGGTGTCACGGGCGAGTTGGTGGCCGAAGCCGCCGCGCGCCACGGCGGGCGCGTCCACTACGTCCCCGAGTTCGGTGCCGCCGTCGACGGACTCCTCAGCCTCGTGCGGCCCGGTGACCTCGTCCTGACGGTGGGGGCCGGCTCGGTGACCACGCTCGGTCCGGCCCTGCTCGCCCGGCTGGGGGTACGGTAGTGGCCGCCAACTCTCGTCTCGCCGATGTCCTGGACACCAACCCGCTCCGGGCGGTCCGTCGCCGTCAGGTCCGGCGGACCCGGCTCCGCCGCGTTCTGATCGCCGTCGCCGCCGGCGG
>JAIRVA010000175.1 GCA_031254155.1 Propionibacteriaceae bacterium | reverse complement strand
AAACCCATACCTTATTCTACCACGCCACCCGCAACAAAACAATCAGCAACACTACACCACTTTCACTCCCCACGCCACCAACCCCCCATCATACCCACCGAGTTTATAGAGGTCCCCTTCATAGCTCCAGAGGTGGGTGGGGGCGGGTGGGCAAAGCGCGACTTAGTCTATCGATTTTACCAAAAGCCTGCCACACGCCACGGGCGCTGCGACCCGGCTCAATTGAGCAGGTTTGGTACGGGTTTCCGCCCAGTTCGCGGCCGCGGCAGCGTGGTACCCCATACCAAACTGGGCACGCGACATGACACCGCTTCGAGGAACCGCCCTCAGGAGTTCGCCGTACAATGGCACCATGCAGGAACCCGGCGGCACGGACGGTCAGCTGACGTTCGTGGTGGACCAAGAGGCGTGGAATGAGTTGAGACGACTGCTAGATCAACCCCCGACGCCAGTCCCAGGCATGACTGACCTCTTGCGCCAACCGACAATTTTCGACAGGGGAACAGCCCGCTAGAATCAGTCGACGGTCTCCAGGCAGGACGAAGAGGCTGACCCCACGCTGTTATTTCCGCTTCGCCCGCGGTTTGACGGTGATGTGGATCGGCGTACCCACGAAGCCGACCTCTTCCCGCAGCCGCCGCTCGATGAAGCGGACGTACTGCGGGTCCAGGTCGCCCGTGGTGAACAGCACGAAGGTCGGCGGGCACGACTGCGGCTGCGTACCGAACAGGATACGTGGCTGCTTGCCACCCCGGACGGGGTGCGGATGGGCGGCGGCCGTGAGGCCCAGGAGCGCGTTCAGGCGGCCGGTCGAGACCCGCGTCTCCCAGCCCAGGAGCGCGGCCTCGATGGCCTTGGCCAGGCGTGACGTGTTTCGGCCTGTCAGCGCGGAGATGTTGACGCTTGGTGCCCAGGCCACGTGGGGCAGGTCGCGCTCGATCTCGCGGTCGAGGTACCGGCGGCGCTCCTCGTCGATCAGGTCCCACTTGTTGAACGCGATCACCAGGGCGCGGCCGGCTTCCTCGACCATGGACAGGATGCGCAGATCCTGCTCGGTGACCGGGCCCGACGCGTCGATGACCACGATGCACACCTCGGCCCGCTCGATGGCACTCTGGGTCCGCAGCCAGGCGTAATACTCGTGCCCGGACGCCTCCTTCACCCGCCGCCGGATGCCCGCCGTGTCGATCATCTGGTAGACGTCGCCACCGATGTCAACGATCTCGTCGACCGGGTCCACCGTCGTACCCGCCACGTCGTCCACCACCGATCGTTGCTCGCCGCACAGCTTGTTGAGCAGGGAGGACTTGCCGACGTTGGGCTTGCCGACGATGGCCACCCGGCGCGGCCCGCCGGTGGGTGCCGGTTCGCCGTCGTCGGGCGGGAGCAGCTTCAGGATCGCGTCCAGCAGGTCGCCGGAGCCGCGGCCGTGGAGGGCGGAAACGGGGTACGGTTCACCCAGGCCGAGGCTCCACATGTGCGCCACCTCGGGTTCCTGGCGTTGGTCGTCGACCTTGTTGGCGGCCAGTACGACGGGCTTCTTCGCCTTGCGCAACACCCGGACGACCGCCTCGTCCTCGGTCGTCGCACCCACCGTGGCGTCGACGACGAACACCACGGCGTCCGCCATTTCGACGGCCAACTCGGCTTGCTCGGCGATTTGGGCGGCGAAGCCCCTCGCGTCCGCCAGCCAGCCCCCGGTGTCAACGACGACGAACTCGCGCCCGGCCCACTCCGCGTCGTAGCTGACGCGGTCGCGGGTCACGCCCGGTACGTCCTGGACGACCGCCTCACGCCGGCCCAAGATACGGTTGACCAGGGTTGACTTACCCACATTCGGGCGGCCCACCACGGCGACAACAGGCTTCATGTCCCTCCTTCATCGACCCTCCAGTTTACCGCGACGAAGGGTGAGGCACGGCGAACGTAGTTCGACGGTGCCGAGGCCAAGGAAGCGGTTGACAGCGCGTCAGCGCTGGAGCACCGCGACGACGGGTGAGGCACGGCGAGGCGCCGAGTCACAAACGACGAACGCTTAGCGCGTACCCCGGCGCGGCTTTCGCGAGCCGGTCATCGTTCGTCCACAGCGCACTGCATCCCGAGGTCTTGGCTGTTGCCAGATGTAGCGCGTCCGGTACCTTCAGGCCATGCCGCGCTCGTAACTGCGCGGCTTCCTCGAACACCGCTCGCGTGAGTGGGATGCTTCGGTAGGTTTCGAAGGCTGTCCGATAAGCCAATTCCATCTCAACATCGTCATGTTTGAGGGGGAAGACAAGACATTCCATCTCCACCAGCGGGCTAATCGCAAACCTGTCGCCGGCCCGTCGCGACATCGCGTTCACGATCAGGCTAGTCAACCCCGTATCGCACTGCACCAGGTACACCAACACACAGGTGTCAAGATAGATCATTCCCATCCATTACGCTCCGCCTCGATGACGGTCTCAATCTCATCGTGGGTCAACCCATGTGGCTTGAACTGTCGCACTGCGGCCAGGATGGCCGCCACGCTGCCCCGCTCGGGCACGACTTCCACTGGAACGAGTCGCGCCCGCGGCTTTCCACGCGAGGTGATGACCACCTCT
>JAIRVA010000107.1 GCA_031254155.1 Propionibacteriaceae bacterium | reverse complement strand
GCGTCACCCGGTCAAACTCGGTCCGGGCGGTGGCGGCCAGATCGGCCCGGTAACGGAGCGCCGCCTCCGCCCAGGGTACCCACGCCCGCTTGCGGAAACGCGCGATCGTCGCCGCGGCGTCCGCGGTCGAGGCGAGATCGGCCCGGATCTGGTCAAGTTGGTCCCAGCCAGTCGCGAGCGCGTCGATCTCGGCGCGGTTCAGTTCTGGCAGTGCGTCCCGCAGCCGGTCCTGGACGAACGCGATTTGCAGCTGGGCGCCGAGTTTGGGGGTACGGGTGACCTTCAGCATCTTGCCGGCCGCCTCGAGGCGGTCGACCGTACTGGACAACAACCGGCGGGCGACGTGCGTCTTGTAGTCGGCGGCGGTCGCGTGGGCGAGAAAACCGGGGCGGTCAAGGTCGCGCCAGGCGGCAACGGTACGATGCGGGGCAAGGTCAAGGTGCTCACGGACGCGGGCCGCCCCTTCCAGGGTGCACCATTTGAGGTCGACGCTCCCCGCCGCGCCGCGGGCCTCGGCGAACAACAGGGACGTGAAGTAGTGCGGCTCGCCGTCGACGAGGCGGCCGTACTCGACCCAGAGCCAACCCCGGTTGGCCGCCGCGCCGGTCGGACGCCGGTCCCCGTCGCCGCCAGTCGGCTCGACGTAGAAGCGAAAATGCTTGCCAGAGCGGGCGAAGGTGTCAATGTTCGACGGGGACGTGTCCGCTAACCAGGGGATGAGCGTCGTCAGCGCCATGAGCGTCGATTTGCCAGTTTCGTTGCGGCCGGTCAGTTGGGCCCAGCCCCGCGCGTACCAGTATTCCGCGGTCTCGAACTCCCACAGGTTGACCACCCCGGCGCGGAGGGCCTGCCAGCGGTCGGCGCGAGAGGGCCGGGGAAACCCACCCCCGCGGGCGGCGTCCAGCCAGGTGGTCATGACCGCCTCGTCAGTTGGCCCGGGGGCTGTCATCGGCTCCTCATCACTCATCGTGCTCATTGTGCTCATCCCACTTCTCAAAACAACGGCTGCGGCTCATCGCGCGGCGACGGGACCCGGCCGACGGGCCCGGCCGCCTCACCGGCGTCCGGCGTCTCCAGGCGGGCTTCGCGGTACCGCCCGGCGGCGGGCAGCAGGCACCACCCGCCCGCCGCATCGACCTCCAACAGCCCGGCCTCCCGCAACACCCGCCCAGCCGCTTCGCGGACCACCCCCGGCGACTCCCGGAGTACGGCCGTCAGGTGTGCCGCCTGCTCCCGGTGTAATGTCGCCGCCACCTCATCGACCCCGGCCGACGCCAGGAGCACCCGCCCGCCAGCACGCACCCCCGCGCGCGCCACCGCGTCGAGCAGCGCCAGCGCCACCCAGTCCTCCCCCCTGGGTTCGGGGAAACCGATCAGCAGCGCCTGGTCGAGCCCCTGGTCAGACGGGAAAACCAGCGTCCACACGTCTTGCCGGATCTCTACCACGCCCCCGGTCATTTCCTCGGCCTGGTCGACAAGCCGGGGCCGTTGGGTGGCGAGATACGCGGCCTCATCCTCGGTCAGATCCCCCGTCTCGAGGGCCTGTGTCTCAACCAGTTGGCGCAACAACCGCGGGCCCCGGGTGTCGGTCCCGGCGTCGGCGGCGCCCAGTGCCAGTTCGGCGTCCCGGGTGTCGACGAGCAGGACGAGGGCGTCGCGGTGGATGACGTAGCCCGCCCCGATCCCCGTACCCTCCCGCTCCCACGAGTCGATCAGGTCGGTCCGCTGGGTCCGCTGCTCAAGGATCCCGTGGTCGCGCAGGTACCGGACCGCCGCCACGAGGTCCAGGCGGTGGCGCCGCTCGTCCGGATCGTACTCCCGGAAACCATTCACGAACGCGAACCGGCGGACCGCGTCGGATATCTCCTGCAGCGTGATCGAGTCCGCCCGCTCGTCCTCCAGGATCGCGGCGGCCAAGAGAGCCAGGACGAGGGTCCGGCGGAGCGACGGCAGCCCGCGCGGAAGGGCCAGCGCGCCGGCGAGCGGTACGCGGCGAAGCCGGAAGCATTGGTCGATGCACACCAGCCGGTACGAGAGCCGCTTACACCACAGTTCGAGTTGCTTCTCATGGCGACTGACAAGTGAAAACAGGTCGGGGTACGTCCACGGCGCCACGAGCGGATGCGCCAGCAGACCCCGGAACGCGGCCTGCCGGTCGCCGAGGTCGGCTTGGTAAAACGACGCCACCGTCATGGGACAACCCTAATCCATGGCTCGGACACGTTATCCAACACGAGGCTGGCCGGGCGGAGGCTACGACTCAATCTCGACCACCGCGTCAGCGAGGGCCAGGGCGCCACCGGGGGTACGGATGACAGCCCAACCCGGTTCGTCGGCCGGAGTCAGCCGGATCGTCCACCGCCCGTCGGCACTCGTACCTTCCAACACCCCGTCAGGGCGCCGGTGCTCCCGCGCCGCGGACACCAGCGATAGGAACAATGTCGACGAAGTCTCCCCCAGGGGTCCCCACTCCGTGAGCCGCGTCCCTGACCGTGCGACCAGTTCCGCCTCGGCCCGCGCATTGTCGGCCCGCTCACGGGCCGCCTCGTGACGGGCCGCCGCCCGGGCCCCGGCCAGATCAGGCATCCGCGCGACCCGTCCGGTGACCGACCGGTGGCCGTGAGCCCGCAGCCGCTGTGACACCGGCACCGGTGGCGCGTCCCACACCGAAGTCCGCAGCGGGGCGGCCACCTCGGGCGCCAGCCGCGTGAAGTGACGAGCGCAAAAGAGCCCCGTCGCTGTCGCCCAGACTCTCCACGCGGCGTCTTCGGTTGGCGCCGCCTCGACGGCGTGCGCCAGACGGACGAGGTCGGCCTTGCGTGACACCGTACCGCCCACCGCCAGCAGCGTCCGGTGGCTCCGCAACACCGGCGTGATCGCGTCCCGCATCTGCCGCCGCAACCGCCCCGCCTGTGGCCGGGGGCCGGCGAACCAGCCGGCGAGCGTGGCGGGGACGCGGCTGAGCTCCTCCACCACGCCCGCGACCGTGTGCTCCAGCGCGCCGGTACCGAGGCGGACCAGCGCGACGCGACGCCACAGGTCGGCGGGCAGAGCGGCCAGGAGGGGTACGGCGGCGGCGATCCGGCCGGTGTAGGCGTCCACACCCGACCCCCACGCCTCGACGTAGGCGAGAATCGTCTCCAGCAGCCGCGCGACCTTCCCTTCGTCAGGAGCGCCGCCGAGCGCGACCGCCAGTTTGGACTGCCAGCTCGACGCCGTATCCGCCATCACCTCCAGCGTGGTCTGGATGAGGGACACGGCCTGGTGAATCGCCTCAACATTGTCGTCGCGGTACGCGGCCAGCGCAATGTCGAGCTGATCCGCCAAGCTGGAGGGCGCGGCGAGGGAGGCCGTCGACTGGGGGCCGAGGTCGGTTTCGAGCCGGGTCACCAGGTCGTGGAAGTGCTTGCCGGACTCGGTCAGCTGGTACCGCCGCCGGTTGCGCAGGAAATCCGCTTCCGTCTCCGCCCGGTCCTGCCAGGCGTCAATGACCCGCCACTCCTCGAGCCGGGCCAGTCGGTCGTCGAGGTTCATGACCGCCATGAGCTCCGCGGCCGCCGCCACGGGCAGCTGCTCGTGGACGAGTCGGCGGATGTCATCGTGGCTGACCCCCGTCAACGAGTGGGCCTGCTGTTCGGCGAGCAGCCGGACGATCAGACGGTACTGATGGGCGTACTGGCTTGTCAGGAACGATGCCGCACTCACCGGGCCCGGCAGCCCCAACAACGCCCAAGGGTCCAGGTTGGCAGTCACATCCTTGACCACGGACCGGGGAGCCGACATGGGACTGATTATAGTTGTCCCCCAGCGATAGTCGTCAACGCCATTCGAACAACACCTTGCCGTCACGAAGGCCACCCGCTTCCCCGAGTGCCTTCACACACCGGTCTGGCCCGCGCCCTCCAATCCCGCCAAAAACGCCCGCAGGTCCTGCTTGACCGCCGCGGGCAGTTGGGTGTCCGGTACCCCGTCGACGGCGCCCTGGATACCGTACAACAGGCGTATGCACGCGCCAGGGTCGACCTGGGACCGGATGCGGAGAAACGCCTCCTTGGCACCCAGTTCACGGAGTTGCTCGGGCGTGGTCACGCCGACGGCGATAAGGTTACCTTCCAGGACGCGCCCCACGTTTGGCAGGTCTGACAACGAACCCATGCCGATCCCCCTTCCTTCGGACTCAAGCGCCTGGGACGTACTGGAGCAACTGCCACACGACACCGTACTTGTCCTTCACCATGCCGTACCACTCGCTGAAGAACGTCGTCTGCAGCCCCATCAGGACCTCGCCGCCGACGGCCAATTCGTCGAAAATCCGGGTGATCTCAGCCTTGTCTTCGAGATTCAGGGTGGGGTTGATGTTGTTCCCGATGGCGAGCGGGGCGCCGGTCGGCACGTCCATGAACATGAGGACCATCCCCCCGAGCGGGATCCCGGCGTAGCAGATCCGGTCGCGGTCGGCCTCCGCGAGCGGGTACGCCGGGTCGGCCGGCGCCTCGCCGTACGTCATGACGTTCCCGACCTCGACTCGGAACACGCCCGCGTAGAACTCCACCGCCTCGCGGCAGTTCCCCGCAAAATTAATAAACATTTCAAGTTTCATATCCCCTCCTCAGGAGCATTTCCAGTGATAGAAGTATCCTGACACACTGCTCGGACATTTTCCTGGTCGTACCCTCCCCACTTTCGCGAAAGCGTGAAAACGCGCTATTCGCGGGCCGATTCCAGCGCGTTTTCATGCTTTCGCGGCCAGA
Source organism: Propionibacteriaceae bacterium (assembly GCA_031254155.1). Taxonomy (GTDB): domain Bacteria; phylum Actinomycetota; class Actinomycetes; order Propionibacteriales; family Propionibacteriaceae; genus WQYJ01. Next base: position 15,139 of record JAIRVA010000107.1, on the reverse strand, counting down.
GGGGGCCGCAGGAAAACGGCAGCGGCGGAATGACGGAGAGCAGGCACGACTGGGGGCCCCCGCTCCGGCACCTATAATCAAGTGTGACCTCTTCCAAGTCGGCCCGCGACCCGCGTACGGCCCCCCTGACGAACGCCCAGTTGCGCGCCTTTGTCCGCGCGTTGGCCGCGCCCGCTCCTTGGCAAGCCGGGCCCACACTGCGCCGCCCGCTCCCCCAGCGCAAGGAGTACGTGGTTCGCATCGACCTCATGGACATGAAACCACCCATCTGGCGCCGTCTGGCCCTCGCCAGCGACCTCACCATGGAACAAGTCCACGCCGTGATCCAAGTGGTCTTCGGGTGGGACGGGGGTCACCTGCATTGCTTCGACCTGTGGTCACCCATCCGCCAGATGTACTGCGAGCGGCTGCTCACCGCGTACGACATTGAGCAGGAGGGCGAGACTGGCCTGGGGGAGGCGGACGTCCGACTCAGCCAGGTCCTCGTTTCGCCCGGTGACAAGGTGTCCTACACGTACGACTTCGGCGACGACTGGCGCCACCACATCCGCTTGGAGAAGGTGAACGACTGGCTTCCCGCCGCGCCGCTGGCCCACTGTCTCACCGGCAAGCGGGCCACGCCGCCCGAGGACTGTGGCGGCGTGCCAGGTTTTGAATCGTTCCTCCAGAACCGGGCGGCATTCGCGCAGAGCGGGAAGGAACCGGACGACGAGTGGGAGTGGACAATGGCTGAGTTTGATCCAGCAGAGTTCGACATAGCCGTCATCAACCACACCCTTGCCGCCGCGGCGGAGAACGGGTTCGCCGTCGAAGTTCCCTGGTGACTAGGGAGTTGATCCGCCCCGCCACCGGGCCGGAACTCCCCGAGTTGGCGGAGTTCCTCAACACCTGTTGGCGAGACGCGTACGCCGGAATCCTCGCCGACGGCTACCTTGCCGGGCTGACAACGCAAGACCAGACCGACCGGCTCCGGCGGAAACAGGCCTGGGGCCAGTCGTTCACCGTCGCGCGGGACACCGACGGCCGGTTGGCCGGGCTGACGGCGTACGGCCCGACGCACCTCGCCAGCGAAGCGCCGGTCCTCACGGGCGCGGGTGAACTCGGCAGCCTGTACATCCGCGCCGACCGGCGGGGTACGGGACTCGGGCACCACCTCCTCCGCGTCGCCGAAACCGCGCTGTGGGCGGCCGGCTACACGACCATCGGCCTGGACGTCTTCCGCGCCAACGCCCGCGCGATCCGGTTCTACGAGCGGTACGGGTACGTCCGGGTGGGTGAGAAAATCGACCACATCGAGGGACGGACCTACCCCCTGGACATCATGGCCAAAACCGCCTAACGTACGGCCGGTCGCGCGATGAAGACATGCCCATGTGCCGGGCCCGTGGGATAATCAACCATGCAGTATCACCTTGCCGTACCCGTCTGGGCCCCGGGTTTCCCCACCACCATCGAAACCGGCCCCGCTGGGTTCGACCTGACCACCGCCGACAAGCGGGCGGCGCTCGCCAGTTGGCTGTGGTTCCTGGACCACGCGCGTGAGGGGCTGCCGCTGACGGCGGCCGGGTACCTCAAGCCGGTCGACGTCGAGGCTCTGGCCGCCCAGTTGCCGGCGGCGGATCACTGGATTGGCAAGCACAATCGCGAGGACCTGACCCCGCCCGTAGCGGATTTCCGACAGGCCCTGCACGATCTGAGCCTGATCCGGAAGTCCAAGGGCCGCCTCCTGCTGACCCCGGCGGGCCGGCAGTGCCGTGGCAATCCGGCCGCCCTCTGGGACCACCTGGCGACCAGGGTGCTGCCCGCGCCCGGGACGTTCGAGCGCGAGGTGATCACGCTGGAACTGACTCTCCTGCTCGCGGGGCACCAGCCCGACATCCGGCTTGTCGCGGCGCAATTGAACGCGCTCGGCTGGACGGTGGGCGACCGGGAAGCGATCATCGACCAGGACCTTTGGTACCTGGAGGACCCCGCCCGCCCGCTCTTCGACAACTTCCCGCCCGCCGAGGCCGACCGCTACGCCCGCGCGTTCGCCCGCGACGCCCTCGCCCGGGAGGGGCGACTGGCGGAGGGTCCCGCGCCGACCGCGGCCGAGTTCGACGACCCCGCCATCCAGGCCGCGATGGCCGAGATGGGCGTTGTCCACCGTCCCGGCTCGGCGGCGCAGCAGCTGGCTGAGATGGCCCCTTACCTCGCCGAGGAGGGCATTGACTTGGACAATCTGGGTCCCGACACGGACTTTGACGCGCTCAATGCGGCCCTGGACCGCGCCACCGAGCGCTACAACTTAGAATTGCGCTCGCCCCGCGGGCGTGATTTGAGCGAGCCGTTTCTGCCGGGTATGCCTAGCGAGTTGCCCTTGCCCCGCGAGCGCGACCGTACGCCCGCGGGACGGGCCAAAACTGGCAAGGGTGTCTCCGGCAACCCGGCCAAGCGTGGCCAGCAGCGGACCGACCAGGCGGCCGTCAACGCCTTCACCGCCTGGCTGCACGCCCAGGAGGTGATCTCGGGGCCAAATGTGGAGACGGAAGCGGACCTGTACGCGTGGCTCATCGCCCAGGCGCGCGGCTCCGGGATCGACCCGTCCACCCCCGCCGGTCTTGACCTCGTCGTGGACGTCATCAGCCAGCTCGCGGACGAGGAGACCGATGCAGCGGGCCCCACCCAAGCCTGCCTGCTGACTCTGGATGACTATATTCATTTCCGAATCGCGAAGGACGGACCGGCGGCGTGGGAGGCACTCCACGAGCGAGTCGAGCAGTCGCTGAGCGACGCTAACCCGTTGGCCTCCGCGCTGAGTACGGCGATCATGGTGGCAGACCGGATCGATCCGGACGTACGACGAACTGCCCTGGCTGAGATCCCCCTCGTGTCCGCGGTCGCCCGGCTGCTCGGCTGGATCGGGAAGGGCCGACCGATCACGACCGCCGGCAACCTGCGGCGGGCCGACATCGCCGAGGCGGCGGCCATGCTGGGTATCGACGCCATCGGGGTCGACCGGGCACCCGACTGGACCGTCAGGTCGACGCCTGGGCCGCTCCAGGTGACGTCGATGTCCGACATATCCCGGCTCAGTTCGTGGTGGCGGGCTTTGTGCGCGGCCAAGCTGCTCAAGTTGACGACGACCAAGGTTCGGCCCGGCCCGGAAGCGGACACCTGGCTGGCGGAACCACTCCTGCCCGCCGACCTCGCCGAACAGGTGGTCGCCTTCTTCGTGGGCGACACGGTGATCAACACCGGTGGGTGGTACTACGAATGGGGCGTGGTCGTCGCCCGTACGATCGCCCGTCTAGCCGAGGCCGTGGATCCCGGGAACGCGCCCCTCCCCACCAACCTTCCCGCCGAAGTCGACGCCGAGCGGGTCGACCGCCAGGTGATCGCCTTGGTCAGAGCGCTCGAGTCCGCTGGGCTGCTGCGGCTGGACGGGGACCGCATCGTCGTCCGGCCTGAACTCCGCGGAGCCCTCGCTCAAGGAGCAGTCGTCGCCCTCGCCATGCTGGAAGAGACCGGGTAGCGGGCCCTGATGAGGCGATCAGGCCAGGCGGGGGCCGCCCAGCACCTCCACACCCTCCTGCCGCGCGGCCGTCGCCAGCGGCCCGTCCAGCGTGGCCAGGGGCAGATTCATCCACTGCGCCAGGGCGAGATACTGGGCATCGTACGCTGTCAAACCATACTTCTGACACAACTCGACAACCGTGTCCGCGGGCGGTTCGTACGCCGACACCCGGATTCTTAACCCCTCCAGCGCCCGCCAAAACGTGAGAACATCAGTTATTGTCATTCGGCCGCGGCGCGCAGCCTGGACAAGCACGTTCAACACCTCCGGCCGCCACAGGGGCGGTACGAAGACCTCCGTCGTCGCGGCCCGGTCGAGTAAGTCATCCAGAGCCGGGGTCGCCTCGTCGGCGAAGGCCCAGGCACAGGTCACGCTGGCGTCCAGGACGTACGACATCACCGTCGCCCCTCGTCCATCAGCTCCCTGATCGTCAGCCCGTCCAGCCTCAGCCCGGCGCGCAACCGCCGGATTTCCGCCGCCGCCCGACGCCCCTCGGCCGGCTCCGGCTCGCCGAGCGGCGCCAGCCGCGCCACCGGGGTACCATGCCGGCTCACCGTGATCGTCTCACCGTGCACCACCCGGTCCAACAACTCCGAAAACCGCGTCTTGGCCTCATAGGCGCCCACCGTGATACTCATAACTTTAGACTAGTCTCAGACCAGTCGATACTCCAAGTCACACCGGGTCGGCCAACGAACCCTAGGAAACTCCGGTCAAGTAACTCTCGGCTACGAAGACTTGCCCCCAGCAGGTACCAACAAGTGCCTTGACTGTATCGCGGGTCCCAGGCGGGTCGGAGGCCAAATGTGCACGCCGGGCGTAATTGGGCGGCATCGACGAGTAGATTACGTGTGTGGCACAAGTACGTATGAACCGTGAGCAGTTCTTCGCCAAACTGGCCCCGCTCGGCGAGGCGGAGTTGCGCTCGGCGTTGTGGACTCTGTACTGGCGAGGTACGGCGACGATGCGCGAACGGGTCGAAGGCGTTGTCGACCCCGCCGAAGCCAAACGCGCGGCCGCCGTCGCCGCGCAGCCGCCGGACGCCACGACCGTGTTGGGCGACGTGCGGTACTTCACCAGCCTGGTCAGCGAGGGCGCGTACCTCGTCGGCGACCGCCGGGTGTCACCGAAGGAACGCTCGAACTGGCGGTTCACTTTCCGGCGCCTCGTGACCGCCGGTCTCGACGCCCTGCGCGGCGACGAGGTCGACACGGCCGGCCAAGCGCTGGCGCTGATGGTCGACCTCGCCTGCGAGTTGCAGACGTACGATAATCTCCATTCCGACGACCCGGTTGAAGCGGCGCGCTTCGTTGTCTCCGACGCGATCGACCAATTGTGGACGCGACTGCGGCAGGTCCACAGCCCGACTGATTTCCTTCGTACCGCGACGGCCCAGTTGGTCCGCTGGGAGCGGACGTACGGGTGGACGCGGCACGGGGAGGGCTGGGTAGCCGAGCGGGAAACCCCGCTCGCCGACAAACTCGCCCGGCACCTGACCACACCTGATCTGTGGCACACCGCCGCCGATCTCTACGTCGAGGCGCTCGACAACCATCCAGCTGACCGCCCCGAATCCTGGAGACCATCGAACTGGGCCGCGCGCGAACGCTCAGCCAGCTTGAGAATATGGAACGGCCTGCTACTCGACCACCTCATCGGCCCAGATGATGCAGTCCTGCTCGACCTCATCATCAACCACCCGGCACTGGAAGGCGCCGACAATACCTACCTACAAGCCGTATTGGCCCTCCGACAAGGCGACTCTGACCAGGCGCGCACGCTCATCCGGGCCTGTCTCACCGACTTCCCGGGCCGCGACGACTTCCTCGCCTTCGGCGCCCGACTCGGCGTAGAACCACCCCCGCGACCAACCCGTACGATGGTCACCATGTGACACGCCAGGTACAAAGGCCGGCGTACGTACGCTCGGATGAGCACCTACTGCTGCCCGATAATGATCATCCCAACCCGACATCGCCCACGCTGGCCGAGTTCGAGAAGGAGAGCAAGGTCTCCCAGATGACCGTCGTCCAACTGACACGTTTCGTACACCATCTGGCATAATTCTTACATGACGATGACGTACTCCACGATCACAGCCAAAGGCCAAGTCACTCTGCCCGCCGAACTGCGCCGGAAACTCGGCCTGCGGCCAGGTGCGAGAGTGGCCATACGCGAAGTCCAGGGTACTGTGGTCATTGATCCACCCCCCGACATGACAACCGTACGGGCGCGCGCCCGTGCGGAAATGGAGGCGGCCAACACCTGGGGTACGGTTATCGAGTCTGGCGCCTGGGCGGGCGAAGCGGCGCAGAAGGTGACCCGTGGCCAGTCTTGACACGAACTGTCTTTTGCGTTGGTTCCTCAATGACATCCCGGAGCAGCGACAACGGGTGGAACGCCTCATCGGGAGCGGCGAGGCACTCACTGTGGATGACGTCGTCGTGATCGAGGCCGTGTTCGCGCTTGAGTCGGGTGCCAAGCTGAGCCGCGAGACGATCAGTGGTTTCCTCGGCGCAGCCATGACCTACCCTCTCCTGATTGACCGAACCCTGTGGACCGAGGTGCTGCGCACATGGACGGGACACCCGAAGCTCAGCATCGTTGATGTCTACCTGGCCACCAAAACTGCGCGCGCCGGGAAAGGTCCGGTATACACATTCGACACGAAGATGGTCAACCAACTCGAACCGGCCCAGGCAGTACCACCGCTTCCGTGACCCCACACGCCAGACCGCTTATCAGCGGTCACTGCCTCCGGACCGGCAACTTTAGCTCGCAGTGCATGAACTGCAGCGTTTCTATCCGCTCATCAGCGGTCACTGGTTCGGAACCTACCTGATTTTGGGGGCTCCGACAAGCATGGACACGCAGCCCCAACACACTTGCCGGTTTCACGGCCTCGCCAAGGGTGTCGACATGACCCCTGGCGGTGCATTTTCCCTTGTGAAACCCGGTACACACTTCAGGCCCTTTTCGCCTACCCGCGTTGGCCTCCGGTCACGCGTCGTACACGATCTCGACCCGGCGGTTCTGGGCCCGCCCGGCGGGGTTGTCCTCACCCCCCACCGTGTTGGCGGCGATCGGATCGGCCTCGCCGAACCCGGTCACCGTCAGTTGGAGGTCGCTCCGGCTTGCCGCGATGACGTCCGCGACCGCCTGCGCCCGCTGCTGCGTCAAGGTGAGATTGGCGGCCTCCGTCCCGATTGAGTCCGTGTAGCCGTTCACCGCGACCGCCCGCCCCGCCGGGATGGCGGCCACGATCTCGGGCAGTTTCGTGGCTGCGACCGGTGTCAGGGCGGCCGAACCGAAGTCGAACAGCAGGTCGGAGACTAGCCGAATCGTCTCCTGCGTGCCTTCCGCCACCGTCGTGTTGCTGTGAACCACCGCGCCGCCAGGGTTGAGGTGGTACGTCGAGTCCGCCGCGTTGAACCGTACGACGGCACTGGCGTGCATGGCCGACGTGATGTCGGCCGCGCGGACGCGGGCCGCCGACTCGTCAAGCTTTCGGCGTACGTCGTCCGACAAGGGGATTGACACCGTCGGTGGCGCCACCGGTGCTGCCGACGGCGGTAGGCCCGCAGCGGGCGGGACCCCGGCGGCTCCGGCGACCCCGGCGATGAGCAGCCCGACCACCGCTCCGATCACACTGAATTGTCTCATGGTATCACCGGTACGTCACGGTCGCGCCAGTGAACAAGGCGAACGGGGCACCGAGCCCGATGTCCAGAGTCGTCGGATGGCCCTCCGGTGCGGGCAGCAGCGCGAAACCCTCGATCAGGCCGTGGTTCGGGAAGTGGAACTCCCCGCCCCGACTGAGAACGCTGACAGATGGCGAGACGAGCTGAGAGTTGTAACACATGATCCGCGCCTCGGAATTGCCATCGTAGGCCCCGTCGGTACAAAACGGCCGGTACCCCGTAAGCGTCGCCCCGTCGACCGCCATGAGGTCACTCAAGGACAGGCCCAGGTCTTCACCGCCCGCCGTCGTCGTGTTGGGCTCGGCCGGATTGTCCCACTGGAGCGCGAAGCGGACGGTGAGCACGTCACCGCTGACCTCGACTGCCCGCAGGACCGCCGTCACCGTCCCGCCGCTGCCGTTTCCGGCGACATTTCCGCCGGCCGCCACCGTGCTCTGCGCCATGACGGACAGCCCGGCGTTGGCCGTCCCGAAGTCGACGCCCACGGTCGGCGTCGGCGTTGCGTTCTCAGTCGTCGCGCCCGTTGCGCCGGTGGACGTCCCCACGGTCTCGCCGCCCGGCCCGCCGCCTCCGCCCCCGAGCAACGTACAGCCCGTCAACCCGCCCAGCGCCAGGCCCGCCGCCGCCACGTACCCAATGAGTCTCCTCATCATCATCCTGCTTTCGTCGTGCTATTTCGGTAGTAGGCATAGCGTACGACGCGGGTCCGACAAATGGGAAGGGGCTTCCGTCACCATTTCCCCAGCGGGCATGATCCGGCGGCGGACACGCCCAGTGCTCACCGCCACGGCGACACCCGCGTACCGCGCAAAGTACCTAGTCAGCCCAGGCCACGCACCACAGGCCGGACCGCCCGCCTCCCCATATGACATAACCTCACACTCCCGGCCCCCTTGGGGACTGCCCCTCTGGAGTGCGAAACTATGTCGCGCTTTCGGGCCCTGGGAGCGACACAACTTCGCACTCCTTGGCTCTGCTTCCCCAGAACGACCCGGCGTGTGAAGTCGTGTCAGAACAGAGAAAGTACGCGCACCGTACAGCGGTCGCGGAAAAACCGGGGCTCTCGGGGGCCGGACAACAACAGATCAAGTACGGGAAGCGCCGGAGTACCACTCGTCAGCGTCGTCCCACTGAACTGGCCCGTCAACGCATCTAAGACAGGGCCGCCCACGGGACGGCCCACCGGCGGCCCTTCCGGCGCGCAGGGAGAGTACCCCGTTGGATCCGCTGCAGTACAGACTGCCGACTCACACCGAGCCGTGCCGCGGCTTCCGTCACAGTCGTGTAATCCTGAGGGTGACTCCACGCCTCGAACTCCGCCTCGTTTAGCAACTCAATTTTCACCTGATCAGGCCACGGGCTTAGCAGCGACCGCGACGCGTCGACCGCTTCCGCCATCGTTGCCGCGTCGATCGTGCAGAGAATCTGAACCCGTTGCCAATTGTCAGCGATCAGGGCACCTCCGTGGTCCCATAACCCGTTAATCACGTCATCCACTAACGCATCGTCCGGCGGCGCCGGACGATTCAGCGTGGCAATTACCGTGTACGCCGTCATCTTTTGCCTGGATCCCTTCTCCAGCCTGCCTTGTGCTTCTAGTTCCGCCCGGGTTGCGGGACTCGTCCAAGAGTACCAGCCACGACAAGGATTTAGCAAGGATATAAGATTGCGTACGAAACTCATCCCCAGCGGAGTCTCGCGGAAAGGACAACTCGTGGACAAAGACACGAAGCGACTGCTCACCGAAGCCGAGCGGAATGGGTTCATTGTCATCCAGCTCAAAAACGGACACTACCGCATCTCAACGAAGTCGGGCGCATTTGTGACAGTCGTCGCTGGAACCGGCAGCGACTGACGCGGCCTGAGAAACGCCCGGGCAGCCCTGAAACGCGCCGGAATGTGAAGCCGTGTCGCAGTCCTTGCGTCCTGGGTCAGGCACGAGTACGGCCCCTCAGGTTTCGTCGTGGTACACGTACTTGCCGCCGCGCAGGTAGGACACGACGGCGGCGACGAGGCTCAACCCGGCGGAAATGTAGAACGCGATGTGCAGGGCGGAGGTCACGGCCGGGGCGATGACCTCCGGGAAGAACGTCGTACCCAGCAAAGTCTGTTGTGTCGCCGCGGGCAGACTCGCCATGACGTCGGCGCTCATCAGCGAGCCCAGCGGGTTGTAGCCCAGGAAGGCGGCGAACAGCGCTGCGGTCGGCGGAAGGCCCGCGACCTGGGTGGCCAGGGCGGCGGGTACGCCGGCCTGGACGAGCCCCGCGGTCAGCACCGACGGCAGGTGGTGGGACAGTCCCACGATGAGAATCGTGAAGTAGAGCGCCATGCTGAGCGCCATGCCCGTGTTCTGGAAGGTCGCCCGCATCCCGGAGGTCGCCCCGCGTTGGGCCGGCGGTACGGAGCTCATGATCGCCGCGGTGTTCGGCGCCGCGAACATGCCCATCCCGACACCAAGGATGAGCAGGATCACGAAGAACCAGCCGTACGCGAAGTCCGACGGCAAGAGATTGAGGGCCAGGAAGCCGGCCATCGAGATCGCCATGCCAGCGGTGGCGAAGCCGCGCGCGCCGTACCGGTCCGACAACCGGCCGCAGAGCGGACCCATGATGAAGAAACCGCCCATCATCGGCAGCATGTAAATGCCCGCCCACAAGGGCGTCGACTCGTAACTGTACCCGTGGAGCGGCAGCCAGATCCCCTGCAGCCAGATCACCAGGATGAACTGCAGGCCGCCGCGCGCGACGGAGGACAGGAACAAGCTGATGTTGCCGCAGGCGAACTGCCGGACGCGGAACAGCGCCAGGCGGAACATCGGCTGTGCGACGTGCAACTCGATGACTACGAAGGCGGCGAGAGTGACCACGCCGACGATGATCCCGGCGATCACCCACGGCGATTTCCAGCCCATCGGGGAGCCGCCGTACGGCTGGATGCCCTCGGTGAGGCCGAGCAGCAGCAGGGTAAGCCCGACGGCAAAAGTCACGTTGCCCGCCCAGTCGATCTTCTGTCCCTTGTCGGGCTTGGTTTGCTCTGTGAGTTTGAGGTACGCCCAGACGGTACCGAACAACCCGATCGGCACGGAGACCAGGAAGACGAGCCGCCAGTCGATGGCCGACAGGACGCCGCCCAGGATGAGGCCCAGCAACGTACCGCCGATGCTCGCGATCTGGTTCAGCCCCATCGCCGTCCCGCGCTCGCGGGAACCGAAGGCGTCCGTGATGATGGCCATCGAGTTGGCGAAGAGGAAGCCCGCGCCGACACCTTGGAGGAGGCGGAAGATGATCATCGCGGTCAGCCCGCTGGTCCCGGTCGCCGGGGTGAAGAAGAGCAGGACAGACGCGAGGGTGAAGATGGCGAAACCGAGGTTGTACAAACGGACCCGTCCGTACATGTCCGACAACCGCCCGAGCGTGACAAGCAGCGTGGCCGTGACCACCGTGAAACCCATCAGCATCCACAGCATGTAGTTGGCACCCTCGGGTGACAACGGGTTGACGTTCATGCCCCGGAAGATCGCCGGCAGCGAGATGAGTACGATGTTGCCCGTTGTCGATGACAGCAACACCCCCAAAGTGGTGTTGGACAAGGCGATCCACTTGTAGGGTACGCGGGTCTTCTTGGGGGCGGGAGTGTCCGGGGCGTCGGGGGCGGCTAACGTGTCGGGCGCGGCCTTGGCCTCGGCGCTCTGGTCAAAAATATGTTCAGCGTCAATCATGTCTATGCGGGTGCCGGGCGTCAGGGGGCGCCCGCACAATTAACTGTAGTACGCGTCACCACCTGGCCGGCCCGGGTACCACCGTCTGGCCCGCCCGGGTACCATCGTCTGGCCACTCAGCACGTACCCCGGCAGACCCCGCCGCCGGACCCGGGCCCGCGTTTTCATGCTTTCGCGCACCTTGCCGCCAATTGCCCAAGTTCTGCCAAGGTTTTCCCGGTTCTCCCTGACACAACTTGGGCAGTTGAGCCAAATCTTCCGAACTCGCCGTGTCCTGCCCACGTTCTGTCACCCGGCCGGGGATCCGGACCCAGGCCCACGTTGCCCCGCGCCGGAACATTCATGCGTCGTACAGGCGCAGTAGGCTGACTCGTGTCGGACTTCGCGACTACCCAATGCTCAGACAGGAGAACCCGGCCATGGCAGCATACAAGGCCCAATGCCACATCTGTAACTACCGGACGAAAGGCGACCAGCCTCCCGTCGTCTGCGAAAAATGCGGCGCCGACCTGGTCAACCCCGGCGCCGAGCAAGTGCTGCGGAAAGCCCAGGGCAGCTTCAAACCGCGCGATGGCAAGATCCAGCTGGGCTGGGTCTTCCTGACCAACCGGCGGCTGTTCGTGGTGATGGATTCGACCACTCAGTTCGCCGCGCTCGGCCTTGTCGGCGCGGCGATTGGTGCGGCGGCCAACGCCCGCCGGGCCAGCCACCTGGCGCTCAACATCGCCCTGACCGACATCGCCGACCTCGGCGAAGAGAAAGTCACCATCGCCGCCAAGGGGCTGTCGATTCTGAGCCGCACCTACGGCCCCATCGGTGCCGTCGTCGTCCCCCACCGTGACCAGTGGCGCGAGGCGAATATGCAAGCCGCCGCCCTGGCCCGGTGACGGGCGTCACGCACTCAGGTGCCCCAGCGCGATGACCCGCGTACCATCGGGGCGCTGATAACTTGTTGTTCCCGCTGTGATCACGTTCCGCGACGCGAGCCGGGACCAGGTGTCGACCGGTAGCCGGTTCCGCAGACGGGCCATGGTGGCCGCCGCCTGGTCGATGGCAGGCTCACCGCCGAGCTTGATCTCACACGCCGCCCACGCCCCATCCGGGCGTTCGATGATCGCGTCGACTTCGAGACCTTCGGAATCGCGATAGTGAAACACCCGCGCATCAATCGTGTCTGCGTACGCCCTGAGGTCACGGATCACCAACGACTCGAAGAACAAACCGAAGGTTTCCAGGTCGTTCAGTAGTACGGCCGGAGTGACCCGGAGCGCCGCCGCACCGACCGACGGATCCACAAAGTGCCATTTTGGCTTCACCCGTCGCGCGATGCTGGATCGCAGATGTACCGGCCAGGCGGCCAGCTCATCAAGTACAAACACCTGCGTCAACTGGTCCAGGTACTTGCGAACGGTCGAAGCACCGGCACCGGCACCGTCGATCTGGGTCTCAGTGGCCAGTTTGACCAGCGAGGCTTCCGTCGACGTGTTCCGCGCCAGCGCTCTCAACAACGCCGCCACCCGCGCCGGGTCTGGCGGCGATTCCAGGACGCGCAGATCAACGCTGGTGAGATTGTCCACGTAGTCGACCAGCGCGTCGGCGGCGTCAGCAACCGGGAGCCCCACCAGGCCGGGCCAGCCGCCCCGTACCACCAGTTGGGCGTACTCGGCGACCGTCGGCCCACCCAGCGCGCCCGCATCCCAGTCCTCCCACAGTGAGGCAAACTGAACTTTCCGGATGGAGTCGCCACTCTCGGACAGCGACATAGGTCGTAACACGACCCGGGCAATGCGGCCAGCCCCGCTGTGCCGCGTCACGTCGTCGCTGGGTACGGCCGAACCGGTCAGAATGAACTGCCCTTTCGCCTGTCGAGCATCAATCTCCTGCCGGACCGCGTTCCACACCTCGGGCACAACCTGCCACTCGTCAACCAGTCGAGGCGTCGCACCGGCCAAGACCACGGCCGGCTCCACCCGCGCCAAGCGGCCCGCGTTGGGCTCGTCAAGCCGGACGTGACTCGCCGCGTGCCGCGACGCCGTCGTGGTCTTGCCGACCTGACGCGCACCCCGGATCAACACACCGCCCGACGAGCGGAGTTTGCGGTCAATTTTCGCATCAAGCAGACGCGGTCGGTACGTTGCCACAACGCCAACTCTACCCACAAACCACGGTTTTGAAGGATTTCTGACAGATGTTTTGAAGGATTTTCAACCGAGGTTTTGAAGGCTACACTCAGGGCCGGGTCAACGATGGCGGGCCGCCGCCACGGCCGTACCCCAGACCCGGGCGACAACCGTCCAGAATGGTCCGGCTCAGCGCGGTGCCGCCATAGAACACAAACCAGTCAGAGTGCCGCGACAAGGCCCGAAGCACGTGCGAAATCGCGTAGTCGTGGTGGAGCTGGTCCTCACCCACCCCGACGTGGGTCGCCCCCGCTTCGGCTTGGGCCTCCGTCAGCCCGTACCAGTCAGCCATTGCGCCCTCCCATCGCTGCATTGACCGTACGACGTACGGTCGCCGGAGCCTGACCCAACAGACGGGTCAACCGCTCCCGGTCCACGCGGTCCCACAGCGGGGCCACCGCTGCCCGGGCCTCCGCAGGCATCCCTCCCAGATCAGGCCACCGAATCAAGTCGATAAGCGCCTGCTCGGGGCTTGCCACCATGGCGGGGCCAAGCTCGGTACGTTCGGGACGCGCGTCCACTGTCGCGGGATCACGTACGGTGAACACCACGCCAATCGCTCGCGGGATAGCGTGGTGGACCCTGGCCGCGCTGAGCCCGAACAGCACCGGTACCCGGTCGCCGTAGATCGCTGTCGCGTACGCCAGAGCCGCCGCCTCGAACCGCAGTTTCCAGGGCCGATCCGGCGCGATGTCATCCGGCTTGGCGATGTACGTCCCCCGCGCGACTTGCGTCAACTTGCCCGCGTCGCGCAGGCGCACCAACTCCTTCTCCGGGTTGGCGTACACCCCACGAAGCATCTTCGGCCGTACGGTTCGCAACGGCGTGCCCGTAATCTGCAACCATGTACTCCCTCCTCTATGCGGAATACTACCAACCAGGTAGTGATTGGCGAGCACACCGACCGACTCTCGCCGCTATCTCGGTTTGTGGAGGTGCCCTGCCAAGTCTAGATCGACCCGATATCCTAAATCAGTCAGTAGGAGGACGACCCGCGCCAAAACCAACCAATGCCGCGACTGAGCGGAACCTGGTTCCGGGGTACTCCCCGCCAATAAGGGCCGTGCAGCTTTGGTTTGCATCTGCAGGGCTAGCCGCGCTTCTGTTCCTTGTGAACTGGGCTCTCGACAACGCCCCCACCAGGTCCGGCGAACCCGCTGAAATCGGAATCGTACAGACATGGCAAATGATCGCTGGAAACGCGGCGGACGCCTACGCGGCCATGAACACTCTCATCGCGGTGTTCATGATCCCAACCACCCTATTTCTCTCGACCGTCCTCGTCAAAAGCGCCAACAGTCGCTGGGCACAACTCGCGCGTGACACCGCTGTAAACATGTTGTTCTACGCATCTCTGGCTGTGGCCACGTTCGCATGGTTCCTTCTTCCAACGTTTCTTCATCGATCTACGCCGGTGCCTGGCCTCATGCTCAGCCTAGGAATTTCGTTAGCCAGTTCCGTCTTCTGTCAGCTTGCGAAGTCCAAGACCGGCCTCCAGCGCGCGCAGGCCGAGATCCGGAGTGAGCTCACCCCTCTTCAGGACACAGAGACGGAACTCCGGGCAGCAGCTTCTCCATACCTCGACAACGCTGGAGAGCGCGCTAAGGCCAAGCTGTCAGACGCTGGCCGCAAGCGCATTCGGCGCAGATGGCTTGTCCTGTCGCTCGCCTTGATCGTCGTTCTGTCGGCCTGGTCCACCGCCAGCGCGTTCGCCCTTTCCGTTTCCTTCTCTCTCAAGGCCACCTTGGTGATCTTGACACTGATGGCCTTCGAAGTCGGATTGGCTGGCATCGTCGCTCACGACTGTCTCGCGCCACGACCCACGCCCGCAAAAGTAAGGACACGGTCGTTAATAAATGGTGCAGGTGGCGGTTTCGGGGCGGGATGCCTGGCAAGGCGGAGTGCCTTAAGGGGACCTCTAGAAATTGGGTTGGTCTTGTGGGTGTGGGGTCTGGGGGCTGGGGGGTGGGGTTGTCGGTGGTGT
>JAIRVA010000085.1 GCA_031254155.1 Propionibacteriaceae bacterium | reverse complement strand
ATCGGCGTACGCACCGACGACCGACGCCCCGCACGCGACCGCGAGCGCACACGTCAGTGCGGCCAGACGCCGCATCCGGGCAGACACCCTCATGACAACCTCCGATCGGGGACAGTTAGACGCGGAGGTACCTCCGGGCCGAGATAACTGTTGGGACAATGGACAAAAGAATAGCCACGACGAAGACCGAAATCACGGATACGATAGTTTCGGGCCAGCCGATCCAGCGGAAAGCCTCGAGGCTCACTTGAGCATTTCGCATGATGATGAAGTACACGGCACCCACGATCGTCCCCGACGCGAAGACCGCGCCAATCAGGCCCGCGATCAGGGACTCCAGCAGGAACGGGCCCATGATGTAGAAGTTCGAGGCCCCGACGAGCCGCATGATGCCGATCTCCCGGCCGCGGGTGAAGGTCGCCATCCGGATCGTCGTTGCGATCTGGAGCGAGGCGGCGAGCAGCAAGACGACACTCAGCCCGATCGTGCCCCACTGCAGCGCGGCCAGCCATTTGAAGACCGGGTCGAGGATCTCGTGCAGGTCGACGGTTTTCTGGACGCCCGGCATCGTCGCCAATTGGGCTTCGAGGTTCTGATACTTCTGCGGGTCGACCAGCTTGACTCGGTACGAATCTTGCATCTCGTCCACCGTCAGGGAGTCCTTGATCGGCGAGTCCTTGAACACGTCCTGGAACTGCGCGTACGCCTCGGCCTTGGACTCGTAGAACACCTGCTGGACCTCGGCGGTGTTCTTCTCGATCGCGTCGCGGATCTGGGCCTTCTGTTCCTCCGTCGCATCCTGGCCGGGATCGCAGTTGGCCCCCTGGAGCTTCGAGGTGCACAGGTAGACGCTGACCTCGATCTTGTCGTACCACTCGTCTTTCAACAGGTTCACCTGCTGGGCGGCGATGAGGCCGGCGCCGAACAGGGACAACGACACCCACATGGTCATGACGACCGCGATGGTGATGCCGAGGTTCCGGCGAAGCCCAGACCAAGTTTCGGATAGTGCGTGTCGCATGGGTCTCCTTTCAGACTCTCGCGCCGTAGATGCCGCGGGCCTGGTCCCGGACGACGTGTCCGCCGTCCAACTCGACGACTCGCTTACGCATCTGGTCGACCATCGCCCAGTCGTGGGTGGCCATCATCACGGTCGTCTCCGACCGGTTGATCCGGTCGAGCAGTTTCATGATGCCCACCGAGGTGTCCGGGTCGAGGTTGCCGGTCGGCTCGTCGGCCAACAGGATCTTCGGGTGATTGACGAAGGCGCGGGCGATGGCGACGCGCTGCTGCTCCCCGCCGGACAGTTCGTCCGGGCGCCGGTCGGTCTTGTCACCGAGACCGACCATCTCCAAGGTGTCCGGCACCACCTTGCGGATGAGCGAGCGCGGCTTACCGATCACCTGCAGCGCGAACGCGACGTTCTCGAACACCGTCTTGCCCGGCAGCAGGCGGAAGTCCTGGCTCACCATCCCGATCTCGCGCCGCAGGGCCGGAATCTTGCGCTCGGGCAGAGCGGCGACGTCCTTGCCGGCGACGTAGATGCGGCCCGTGGTGGGCCGGAACTCGCGCAGGATCAGCTTCAACAGCGTCGATTTGCCCGATCCTGAGCCGCCGACGAGGAACACGAACTCGCCCTTGTCGACCTCGATGCTCACATTGGCCAGAGCCGCGCGTGTCTGCCCGTCGTAGATCCGGGACACTTCCTCAAACTTGATCACTGGTCACCCTTCGAAAAGACCCTGAGAAAATCTTAGCAAATATTCAGCTTATACTCTACCCATTCGTCACACCTTTGTCTCCCGCTCCTGCTGGCGCCGCCAGCGGATCCCGGCGTCGATGAAGCCGTCGAGATCGCCGTCGAACACCGCCGACGGGTTCCCGGTCTCGTAGTCGGTCCGCAGGTCTTTGACCATCTGATAAGGGTGAAGAACGTAACTCCGCATCTGCGAGCCCCAGGAGTTCCCCCCGTCGCCCTTGAGCTGGCGCAGTTCCGCCTCCCGCTCCGCCCGGGCTCGTTCGAGCAGGCGGGATTGGAGCACGTGCAGCGCGGCGACCTTATTCTGGAGTTGAGACTTCTCGTTCTGGCAGCTCACGACGAGCCCCGTCGGCAGGTGGGTGATGCGGACGGCCGAGTCGGTCGTGTTGACGGACTGCCCGCCCGGTCCCGAGGAACGGAAGACATCCACCCGGATGTCGGCCTCCGGGATGTCGATGTGGTCGGCTTCCTCCGTCACCGGCAGGACTTCCACGCCGGCGAACGACGTCTGGCGCCGGCCCTGGTTGTCGAAGGGCGAGATCCGGACGAGCCGGTGGGTACCCTGTTCGACCGACAGCGTGCCGTACGCGAACGGTGCGCGGACCTGGAACGTCGCCGACTTGATGCCGGCCTCCTCCGCGTACGACGTGTCGTAGACCTCGGTCGTATAGCCGTGGCGGTCCGCCCACCGCAGGTACATGCGCAGCAACATTTCCGCGAAGTCGGCCGCGTCCACTCCCCCGGCCTCGGACCGGATGGTGACGAGCGCGTCGCGGTCGTCGTAGTCCCCGCTCAGCAGCGTGCGGACCTCCAGAGACTCGACATCCGGCTTGAGCGCCGCGAGGTGGGTACCCGCCTCGTCGAGCGTCGCCGGGTCGTCCTCTTCGACCCCCAGGTCGATGAGCACCCCGGCGTCGTCGAGCCGGCTCCGCAACGCCGTCACCCGCTCCACGTCGGCCCGCAGCCGCGACAGCCGGGACGTGACCGCCTGGGCCCGCTCCTGGTCCGACCAGAGGTCGGGTACCGCCACCTCCTGCTCCAGCGCCGCGATGGCGGCCTCGAGCGCGGGTACGTCAACGACGGCCTCGATCGAAGTTAGCGTTTGATCAAGGTCTTGCCACGCGGTGCGCAGATCGTCCACAGTTGCCACAGTGACGAATTTTACCTGGTAAACCGGTCGAAACCCGCGCCATCACGCGCCGAGTCGGGAGATTTCAATCCACGACCACCGGGACGTACCGCTCGGCGGGGGTCGCCGCGCCGTGCATACCGACCAGGTGAAACTCCCCCGGGAAGCCTTTCGTGAGGTACGCCCCGCCGCCCCGGGGGACGACCACGACGTCGCCGATCCGGTCGGCGTAACCCGGCGCGACCGGGCCGAACAGGCCCGCCTCGATGGCCTCACACCGGGTCCAGATGTCCGCCGTCGCGCCCAGCCGCTCCCGCCACCGCGCCGCCACCGCCGCCGGCCGAGGCGTGTAGAGGTGCCGGAACCGGGCCTCCCCGCCGGCGAGGCGGAGGTCGCGGTTGAGCTCGGGCGTGTCGTCGATGACCAGCCGCTCGTTTGGCAGTACGTCGACCATGCCGTGGTCGCCGGTCACCAGCAGGCAGACGTCCGCCCCCAACCCGTCGCGCAGCGCCTCGAGGAAGGCGTCGATGTCCCGCAGGGCGGCCAGCCACTCGTCCGACGCCACCCCGTGACGATGGCCGGCGTGGTCGAGCCGGGGTTCGTACACGTAGACCAGCGAGTTCGTACCCGTCTGGCTCGCGCGGACGACCGCCGCCACCCGGGCGGGCTCGTCCGTCACGTTCACCCCCGTGAAGGTGGCGCGGCGCGTCCCCATCCGGGTCAGCCCCGTACCAAGGTGCTCTGCCGGTCCCACCCAGCTGACCGCGATTCCCCGCCCGACCAGGCCGTCCATGACCGAGTCCGCCGTCGCGAGCGGCTCGCTGAGGCTGAGCGGCGTCGTCAGGCGCGGCGCCGTACCGTCCAGGGCGAAGCTGTAGCCGACCACCCCGTGCTGGCCGGGCGCGACCCCCGTCCACAGGCTCATGAGGGAGGCCGCCGTCGTCGTCGGCAGCCCGGTTGTCACGCGGCGGGCGTCGCCGATGACGCCGGCGAGGTACGGCGCGGCCGGAAGTGCCCGCCAGACCAGGTCCCAGCCCAGGCCGTCGACGAGGACGACGACGAACCGACGGGCGTCGGGCAGGCCGAGCGGGTCCTCGCCGCCCGCGCCGAGGTGGGCGCCGACGCCGGTCAGAAGGTCCGCGACGGAGCGGTCATCGTGTGGATTGTGGCTCATGTATGCCATCATGTCAGATGGAAGGTACAGGTTTTCCGCGAAAGGGACGCCGTTGCGAACTCGACCGTTCTTCGCCGCCCGGATTGAGAAGATGATCAACCGGCGGATCGGGACGACCCTGCGCCGCTTCGGGTGGCGCGATTCGGTCGTCGCGTACACGGGGTACGGCTCCGAACAGCGGTTGCGCGTCCTGGCGCGGGTGATCCTCGCCCCGCGCGGTGCGACCGGGCTCGCCACCACGCGCGAGGAAGTGTGGGCTTCCCGCCGCGGCTGGCGGAACTTCGTCTCGGTGCCAGCAGTCAACCGCGCCGTCCAGGTGAGCGTCGGCGGCCACGTCACCGACGCCCTGACCGACCGGGACGGGTACGTGGACCTGGCCGTGACCCGCCACGGACTCGCCCCCGGCTGGCACCGCGTCGAGATCACGACGGGCGACTCGGCCCCCGCGGAAGCCCCCGTCCTCGTCATCGGCCAGGAGGTCCGCTTCGGCATCATCTCCGACATCGACGACACGATCATCACCAGCTATCTGCCCCGTCTGCTCATCGCCGCCTACAACTCGTTTGTGCTGACCGAGTCGGCCCGCGTCCCCGTCGCCGGCATGGCCGCGATGTACGCCGCGCTCCTCCGCCAGCACCCCGGTTCGCCCCTCATCTACCTGTCCACCGGGGCGTGGGGTACCCAGCCCTTCCTCGAACGGTTCATCGGCCGGCACGGGTACCCGTCCGGCCCGATGCTCCTGACCGACTGGGGGCCGACGAACACCGGCTGGTTCCGCTCCGGGCCGGCCCACAAGCGCGCCGCCCTCGCCTCGCTCGCCCGCGATTTCCCCCACATCAAGTGGCTGCTGGTCGGCGATGACGGCCAGCACGACCCGGGGTTGTACGCCGAGTTCGCGGCCCGCTTCCCCCACAACGTGGCCGGGATCGCCATCCGGGAACTGCCGAGTGTCGAGCAGGTCCTCGCCCACGGTACCCCCTCCCAGCTGTCACTGATCGCCGCCCGGACCCCGGCGGGGATCTTCGAGGTGCGCGCCCCCGACGGCTACAGCCTGCTCCCCCAAGTCCGGGACGGCCTGGACGCGTGTCCCCCGGCGGACCGGGCGGCAGACGCGGTAGCATAGCCCGGTCAGAAGGAGCAGCAGTGGCCAAAACCGGCGCAGAAGAGGACGTGGACGAGCGCATTCTCGATGTCGAGGTCGAGCAGGAGATGGAGACGTCGTTCCTGGAGTACGCGTACTCGGTCATCTATTCCCGCGCCCTGCCCGACGCCCGCGACGGGCTGAAACCCGTCCAGCGGCGGATCCTCTACACGATGGACGACATGGGGATCCGGCCCGACAAACCCCACGTCAAGTGCGCCCGCGTGGTCGGACAGGTCATGGGTGTGCTCCACCCCCACGGCGACTCGGCCATCTACGACGCGCTCGTGCGGATCGGGCAGCCCTGGGCCCAGCGCCTGACGCTGGTGGACGGGCACGGCAACTTCGGCTCGCTGGACTCGGGGCCCGCCGCCATGCGGTACACCGAGTGCCGGATGGCGCCCGCCGCCCTCGCCATGACCGCCGGGCTCGACGAGGACGTCGTCGACTTCCGGCCCAACTACGACGGCAAAGAGTCCGAGCCGGTCGTCCTGCCGGCGGCCTTCCCGAACCTGTTGGTCAACGGCGCGGCCGGCATCGCGGTGGGCATGGCGACGAACATGGCGCCCCACAACCTCATCGAGGTCGTGGGCGCGTGCAAGCACCTGCTCCACCACCCAGACGCGACGACCGACGACCTGATGCGGTTCGTCCCGGGCCCCGATCTGCCAACCGGCGGGAAGATCATCGGGCTGGACGGGATCCGGGACGCGTACGCCCAGGGCCGCGGCGCCTTCAAGATCCGGGCCACGACCCGCATCGAGCAGGTCACCCCCCGGCGCAAGGGCATCGTCGTGACGGAGTTGCCGTACCTCATCGGGCCCGAAAAGATCATGGAGCAGATCAAGACGCTCTCCGAGAAGAAGACCATCACCGGGGTCGCCGACATGAAAGACCTCACCGACCTGGCCCACGGGACGCGGCTCGTCATCGAGATCAAGAACGGCATCAACCCCGACCTGCTGCTGGAACAACTGTTCAAGCACACCAAACTGGAGGACTCTTTCTCCATCAACGCGGTGGCGCTGGTCGACGGGCAACCGCGGACCCTCGGTCTCAAGGAGTTGGTGCAGGTCTACCTCGGCCACCGCCTCGAGGTGACCATGCGACGGACCCAGTTCCAGCTCGCCAAGGCCCGCGACCGCCTGCACCTCGTCGAGGGCCTGCTCATCGCCATCCTCGACATCGACGACATCATCGCCATCATCCGCTCCTCCGACGATGCCGCCCAGGCGAGAGAGCGCCTCATCGAGGCCTTCGACCTGACCGAGGTCCAGGCGACGTACATTCTCGACATGCAGCTCCGCCGCCTGACCAAGCTGTCCCGGATCGAGTTGGAAACCGAGCGCGACGCGCTGGCAGCCCGGATCGCCGACCTCGAGGCCATCGTCGGCGACCACTCCCGGCTCGTCGCAGTGGTGTCCGACGATCTCGACCGCGTGGCGCACGAGTTCGGCACCCCCCGCCGGACGGTCCTGCTGTCGGACTCGGGCGTCTCCCCCGCGACCGCCGCGCTCGCCAAGGGCCCCATCGAGGTACCGGACGGGCCCTGCTGGGTCTTCCTCAGTTCGGCCGGCCTGGTCGCGCGCATGGACACGGCGGAACCGCCGCCGCCCGACGGCCCGCGCGCGGCCCACGACTGCCTCGTCTCGGCCGTGGCGACCCTAACGCGGGCCGACATCGGCGTCCTGACTTCGCGGGGCCGAATCGTCCGGCTCGGCGCGATTGAGTTGCCGGCGATCCCGCCGACCTCGACGGCGGTCAACCTCCAGGGCGGCGTCCCCCTCAAGGAACTCGTCGTGCTGGAGGCCGGCGAGCGGCCCCTCGCGCTCACCACGCTCAGTGAGACGACGTACGGCTGGGCGCTCGGCACGAAACGCGGGGTCGTCAAGCGGACCAACCCGGAGATCGTCGGCAAGGACGCCTGGGAGGTCATCCGTCTGGACGACGGCGACGAGGTGGTCGGCGCGGTGGAGTTGCGCGATGACTCCCCCGACCTGGTGTTCATCGCCTCCGACTCGTCGCTGTTGCGGTTCCCCGCCGCCAAGGTCCGCCCCCAGGGCCGGTCCGGCGGCGGCATGGCCGGGATCGGGTTGGCGCCCGGGACATCGGTGGTCTTCTTCGGCGCCGTAGCGCCGGACGACTCCGAGGTCGTGACGGTCGCGGGGTCGTCGCGGGCGCTGCCGGGCACGGACGCGGGTACGGTCAAGGTGACCGCCTTCGAGTTGTACCCGGGGAAGGGCCGCGCGACCGGCGGGGTCCGCTCACACCGCTTCCTCAAGGGGGTTGACACGCTGCTCGCCGCCTGGGCCGGCCCGGCCCCCGCCGTCGCCGCCGCCGCCTCGGGCGCGCCGATCCAGTTGCCGACCCCGGACTCCCGGCGCGACGGTTCCGGCACCCCGGCCGGGCAGCCCATCGCTGCCCTGGGTACGCGGGCGGTCAGCTGATCACCGGCCCGCCTTGCCCTTGGCGCCGAGGGTCGCCCCGGCCAGGATGTTGGTGTCGAAGGCGTAGGTGACATCCTCGGCCTGCCGGGCCCGTTTGAGCGCGAGGGTGATCAGGCGGTCGAGGAGTTCGCCGTACGGGACGCCGAGCGGCTCCCACAGGTAGAAGGCGAGGGAGCCGGGGATGGTGTTGACCTCATTGATCCAGATCTCGCCAGTGCCGGCGTCCATCAGGAAGTCGACGCGGGTGACGCCCGCCAGGTCGAGGTACCGGAAAGCGTCGACGGCGAGGGTCCGGATGTGCTCGCGCTGGTCCGGCGTCAGGTCGGCCGGGATCCGTCGCTTGAGCGAGGCCATGCCCTTGGTACCCGCCGACTTGCCCGACGACGCGTACTTGTCCTGGTAACTGAGGATGGCGTCGGTCATCAGCGGCTCCTCACACTCGGAGGCCTCCGCGGCGTCGGCGTCGCCCAGGACGGCGCAGTTGATCTCGCGGAGGTTCGTCACCGCCGGTTCGACCAGGATGTACCGCGCGAAGGTGAACGCCAGGTCCGCCGCCGCCCGGAGTTCGTCCGCGTCGCCCGCCTTGCTGATGCCGACGGACGAACCGAGGTTGCTGGGCTTCACGATGACCGGGTACGGGTACGCCGCCTCGACGCGCGCCACCACAGCGTCCCGGTCCACGAGCGCGAACCGCAGGCCCGGCAGGACCGGGAGCCCGGCGTGGGCCAGCAGAACCTTCATGGTGGGTTTGTCCATGCCGACCGCGGAGGCCAGGACGTCCGGACCGACGTACGGCAGGTTGACCGTCTCCAGGAAGCCCTGCAGCGCACCGTCTTCGACGTTCGTCCCGTGCACGATGGGGAAGGCAAGATCAATGAGCCAACTGGTCTTCCGCGCGAAGACACCCGCCGGTTCGGTTTCCAGGTACGTTTTGGCACCCCGGACGTGGAACCCCACGCGCTGGCACGTCTTCAGCAGTTCCGGAATGTCCTTGTACGCCGCCATATCTTTGAGGCGCGGGCCCCAGTAGAACTCGTCGCCCTTGGTGATATAGACCGGGATGACCTCGTACTTGGCCTCGTCGAGGCTCGCCATCGCCTGGACCGCCGAGATCACCGATACCTCGTGCTCCACGCTCCGCCCGCCGAACAGGACTGCCACTGCGATCTTCATACGGCCTAGTCTAGTGGTCATGAGCGCCAAGTCATTGGCGGTGATGGGGGCCAGCGAGGCGCCGGGCGGCGTTGTCGTCAGTCGACGGGCCACCAGCCCGCCTCCTTCCTCCGCCTGGCCCGGCATCCCCGCTGACACCCCCTGCCCACCAACGAACTTGACCTCATCACCACTAGTAGTTGTCGGGCAAGTCGTTTTCAAGCAGAATGACCTTGTCGCCATCACACGGCAGGGCGTACGCCTGGGCCAGCGCGGCCTGGACATCCTCGACGATGGTGAGTTTGGCCGGGTCGTACCCCGTCCCCAACAAGCCCTTGGCAATCGGCTCGGTCTGCTTCGCGCCGACGAGGAACACGTGGTCGGCGACGGCGGTCCCCGCCCCGAACGCCTCGTTGAGCGCCGCCTGCCGCTCGCCCAGTTGTACCATGCCGGGCGTGATGACGATCCGCATGGCGTCGAACAGGCAGAGCGTGTCGAGGGCGGCCTGGGCGCCGGCGGGATTCGAGTTGTACGCGTCGTCGAGGATCGTGACGTTGCCCTGGCGCCGCAGCGCCAGCCGGTGCGGCGCCGGGGCGAGCTTGCGCAGCTGGGCCCGTAACTCGTCCTCCGTCACGCCGAGATCCAGGGCCACCGCGGCCGCGCCGGTCAGGTTCTGGATGTTGTGCCGGCCGATGAGCGGCGTGGTGAGACCCGTCAGAGTGTGGCCCCGGTGGGTGAGCGAGAAGGTCGTACCGGCAAGGGTCACGGCGATGTCGGCGGCGTACGTGTCACAATCCGTACCTAGTCCGTACAAATGGCGCGCCTGGTCGGGCTGGTTGGCCCGCAGGAGGTCGTTGTCACCATTGAGGTAGAGCGGCCCCCGGCCCTTGACCGCCGCCGCCAGCTCGAGCTTGGTCCGCAGGATCGCCGCCTGCGACCCGAAAGAGGCGAGGTGCTGCTCACCGATGGCCGTGATGACACCGATGGTGGGGCCGACCAGGTCACAGTCCTCCTTGATGTCCCCGACGTGCTGGGCGCCCATCTCACAGACGAAAACCTCGTGGGTCGCCCGCAGGTCACCCCGGATGGTCTTCGTGATGCCCATCGGCGTGTTGTACGACTCGGGGGTCATCAACACGTTGTAGTGACCCTTGAGCAAAGTCGCCAGGTAATACTTGACCGAGGTCTTCCCGTACGAACCGGTGATGCCGATCTTGATGAGGCCCGGCTGCGCCGCCAGTCGGCGCTTGGCGTCGTTCAGGTAGCGGTGCCGGATCGCGGCCTCTGCGGGGGCATTGAGAGCGTTGGCCAAGAGCGTGAGGACGGGGCTCAGGACGAACGGCGCGACCACCATCAGTGTCCGTACAAATGCCGGAACGACGACCGCGGCCACGACGAGCACAGCCACCACCACCCCGATCGTCACGAGCAGACGCCGGACGCGGGCGGTGACGACGAGCGGTTTCTTCGCGCGGCGGGGGTGCGGGAGGCTGAGACCCGCGACCAGCAGGAGCCACAGCACGAGGATAACCCCGCTGACGAACGCCCACGCGAGGCTCGCCACGCCGATGAGCGCGGCGACGACGGCCGGCAGCCAGGCCGTCCGGTGCCCCGCGAGCCAACGGGCCTGCTCGCGGGGTTTGTACGAGTTCAGCTGGAACATGTGCACGTCCCGGACGATGGCGAACCCCGTCGCCACCACCGCGAGCACAAGAACGGCTAACCACATGGAGATCAGCCTATCTGGAGAAAGGACTCGATGACCCGGCGGAACGTGTACGCCCCATCAAGGAAGGAGAAGTGACCGGCCCCCGGGAGGATGACGAGCCCGGAGCCCGGAATCGCCTTTTCCATCGTCTGGCCGTCGGCGAGCGGGGTCGCGGTGTCGCGGTCGCCCCACACCAACAGCGTCTCGGCGGTGATCCCAGGCAACACTGGGGCGAGATCGGTGTTGACGACCTTGACGAGCGTGGCCCGCATGACGGGCGACGCGGCCGTGTAGTCGGCGGAACCCGTTCGCCGGCGCAGGTCCTCGAGCGCGTCGGGGAACACCGCCGCCACCGGCTTCCAGCCAAGGACCATCTTGCCGGCCTTGTACGCCCGGACCCGGGCGTGGTAGCGCCAACTCCGCCGGGGCACCAGACCCGCCGAATCGACAAGAATGAGTTTCGTGACCCGGAAGCCCAGGCCGGGATCAGTCGCCAGGCGGATGGCGACACGCCCGCCGTGGCTGTGGCCAAGCAGGATGATCTCGGCCGCGCCGAAGGTGGCGATGAAGTGGGCCGTGAAGCGTGTGTAGTCGTCCATCCCCCAGGCCACCGGCGGCTCGTCCGTACCACCGCACCCCGGGAAATCCAGGCTGACAACGGTGTATTTGGTGGCGATCACGGCGGCGACATCGGCGAACAGTCCGAGGTTCGCCCCCCAGCCGTGGAGGAGGAAAACCCACGGGCCGGTCCCTCTGACCTCGTAATGGACGGACAAACCATCCACGACCATTTCCACGCGCGACCTCCTGCAAGCCGTTGTTAGCCTACCATAGGGGTATGCAGATCATTTCGACACTCACGTTTGCCGGGCCGTGCGACCGCGTGGCCGACATGCTCATCAATCCCGAGTTCGCCCAGTTCGTCGGCGCGGAGATCGGCGCCGGCAACGTGACCGTCACCAGCCTCGACGACGGCCTCACCGCGGTCTTCACGGTCGACACCCCGACGGTCGCCAAGCGGATTGTCGGCGCCCAGATGACGGTCACCGAGACGATCACCTGGCAGGCCGCCACCCCCGCCGGGATCCGGGTCGGCCGCATGACGATGTCGCTGTTGGGTCTGCCGGTCTGCGCGGATGGACCCCTCCGCCTCACCGCCACCCCGGACGGCTCGGAGATCGTGTACGACACCGAGTTCGCCGTCCGGATCCCCCTCGTCGGGAACAAGATCGAGAAGGTGACCGAGAAGCACATCCTCGGCATCATCGCCGCCTGCGAGAGCGTGGGCAACCGCTGGCTCGCCGACCCCGCGGCCGCATAGTCACACTGAACCGGTTCACACCGCTCACTCCGTGAGACAGCTATCCACAGATTTCGCGACTTATCCACAGATTTCCGGAAAGTGGTTGCATCGGGCTGACGTGAGGTTTGATAGTGGGTATATGTACGAAACTGCTACTGCCCGCCTGCTCACCCTCGACCGTCCCCTCCAGCCCGACGGCTGGCGCTGGGACGCACGAACCGGGGCCGCCCGCTCCGCACCGCTGCCCGCCACCCTGCCCGTGCCCCGGCCAGCCGCCCGGCCGTCGCACACCCCGCGCAAGACGGCGCCCGCCGTGGTCACGGTGCCAACCGGTGACCACCACCGGCTTCAGGCCGCCTCGACCCGGTTCGCCCACGTCGTGGCGGAGACGCTCAACGGCCAGCGCCGCCTCAGCCAACTGGAGTCCGCCTTCGACGAGGCCTCGCTCCGCGTGCTGGGCAAGCGCCTCCACGAGTTCCGGGGTACGCCGGTCCGGCTCGCCTCCGTCCGGGTCCAACCCCTCACTCCCGCGTCAGCGGAGGTCACGCTCCGCCTGGTGACACCCCACGTGAGCCACGCCGCCGCACTCCGGGTGACCCAGATCGGACCGCAGTGGCACGGTTCCGACCTCGTCCTCGCGTAGACGGACCCTAGCGCTTCTTCTGGTTCCGCCGCCCGGAGGCGCCGGGCCGGGACTCGCGCAGGGTCGCGGTCTGGACCGTCTGCTTGGAGGCGGGCGCCTTCTTGACGACCGTCGTCCGTTCCAGCACAGGGGCGAGCAGCCCCTCGGCGGTCAGATGGATCTCGGAGCGGGCCGCCGCTTCCTCGGCGGCGAGGGCCTGGCGGGCCGCCCGCCGCACGTCGCGACGCGGCTTGGCCTCCGGCTGGGGTTCCGGCTGGGACTCGGCCTTCTGGACCTGGATCCGGAACAGGAAGGACACGACCTCCTC
>JAIRVA010000318.1 GCA_031254155.1 Propionibacteriaceae bacterium | reverse complement strand
CATCGTCAACCCGGACATGCCCGCCACGAGGGTTTTCATTTCGGTGGTGAACGTGTTCGAGTCGATGTGGGCGATCAGGTTCACGACGCGGGCCCGGGTCAGCAGGGCAAGGCGGGCCCCAGCCATTTTCGCTTCGAGTTCGACCTCGGCCTTGATCTGGCGGTCCTCGGTGATCTTCTTGAGCTCGGCCTTCGCTTCTTTCGTGTCGAGCTTGAGTTTCGTCTCCCCGTCGGAGAACACTCTCATCAGCTTCGAGATGTCGGCCAGTTCAGCCTTGTATTTCCGTGCCGTCTCCTGGTCGAGTTCCCCGAACGCGCCCTTCAAGGACTGGCGGAGGTACTTTGCCCGGTCGTCGAGTTCGCCGACAGAGGTTTTCAGGTCCTGCATCTGGCGGCGCAGTTCCTTCACCTGGGTTTGCGCGTCGTCGAAGCGGGCCTCGATGTCGATGTACGTCCGCTGTTTTTCGAGTTCGGCGAGTTTCGCCTGGGCTTCTTTCGCGTCGAGGCGGGCCTGGACCCAGACGTTGCCCTTCTCGTTTTCCAGGGCCGCCATCATCGCCCGTGCCTCAGCGGTGTCGAGCATCACGTCGACGTTGGTCGTCCACCGCCGGTTTGTCCACCGTTTCATTTCTTCGGCGAACCCGGTCGCGTCCGGGTACACGCGGACGGCGACTTTGTCCACGGTGGCTTTGCCGGGCATCAGCGTGTCTCCTTTCTACGCGGGGCGCGGGGTGGTGGCCAGCCGGTGGCCTGCCACATCAGGTCGATGGGATCAGGCGGCGGGTGGGGCGGGTCGATACGGGGGCCGTCTGGCCCGTAGACGCGGGCGGCGAGGATGTTGTGGATCTGGGCGAGGAGCCACGTGGCCTGGTCCAGGCCGTGCCACGACAAGGCCAGCCCGTCGGTGTCACCGGGGGCGGGCGGGCTGTCGCGGAGGATGGTCGCCCGGTACAACGAGTCGGGACGGGAACGGAGCCCGTCGACGAGGCGCAGCGTGGTGTCCGGGTTGCCCTGCCACACCTGGTCGTCCCAGTCGAGGTGGTAGACGGCCCGGAAGTCCGCCACCAGTTCCGTCCCGTACTCGTCGCCGAGGCGGAGCAGGGCTAGCCTTTTCCCGACTCCCTGGACAACCGCCAGCCGAGTTGCAGGACCACCGAATCCTGGTACTCGGCCGGCACGGCGCGGATGAACTCGGTCCACGCCTCGCCGAGGATACGGGCGAAGAGTTCGTCCAGGTCGGCGGACAACGTGATCGCGACGGGCAGGCTGATCGTGCCCCCGCCTTTCGTGGCCTGGCCCACGAACGCGACGATCGCGGACAGGAACCGCCGGTTCCGGGGCAACGCCATGTCGGGTTTGGGGGCTTTGCCGGTCCACGTGTCGACGACCGTCTGGTCGTCCTGGTCGGGCAGGTCGAACAGCCCGTCCAGCATCGCCTTCAGCTGGGCGGCATCAGGAGTGGTGTCGGCCATGGTCAGGCCCCCGCTTTCGCCGGGAACGCCGCGTCTTCGAACACGACCGCGTTGAACCACCGGCCGGCCGCGTCCGGGGTGGTGACCTGGGCCGCGATCTGGTCCAGGTTGACGGTGTCGCCGGGCGCGAGTTCGGTCAGGGTGAACTCGACGGTGCCGTAACTGTTGACCGCCGGGGTGGGCTGCCCGGTGATGGACAGTTTCATCCGGGGCGTCCACCGGCCCCGCCGTTTCCCGTCGGGGCCGACCGTGAGGTCGAACACGGCGATGGGTTCGCCTGCCTTCTCGATTTCGTACAACCGGTTCAGGGTCGCCGCGGAGGTGTCCACCGACGTGTACGCCCGGGTGATCGTCCGGTCGTTCGGCAGGGCATCCGTGTCGCGTTCCTCCCACGTGCCCAGCATCGTCGAGTCGCCGCCCGACTGGGCGGGTCGGGGCAGCGTGTCCAACGACAACCGTTGGCACGGCTTGTCCCAGCCGACGGGTGGTTCGCCGGTGAGGGTGAAATCCGGGAGGGTGCCCGCAGCGAGCGGGGAAATGTCCGGTTTGCCGAAGAACAGGGTGCCGAACTTGGAAATGTCCAAACCGTTCTTGCCCATGGTGTTTCCTTTCTGTCAGGGTGTCCACAAAACCGTGCACGTCAACGTGTGCAAGGTGAGGTCTTGGCGGGTTGTCGTCGCCCGTTGCACGGCGGTGAAGCCGGTCACGTCGGCGGCCGGTCCGGGCGGGCGCCACGACATGAGCAGGTCCGCCACCCGCTCGGTGAGCACGGCCGCGTCCATGGTCGGGACGAGGATGTTGCAGGTGAGATGCCCGGACCACAGGCCGTCGGTGACCTCCGCCAGCAGCAGCGACCACAGGCACGCCGGGAACACGGGGTCGCCCGGATCAGTTTCGGGTGCGACCCGCCACCTGGGCAACCCCTGTTCGAGATGGGCCTGCACCCACTGGTTGGCGTCGAACCACACGGCCTACCCGGCCTTCCGGCGGCGCGGCTTCTCCACGGCCGTATCCTCAGGACCCGCAGCGTCCATGACTTCCACAGCTTCGGCCGGGTCTGTGCCGCCAGGCTCGGCGGGTACGACAGTCCAGCCGATGGCTTCCCAGATGACCGGGTTGGCGACGGGTTTCGTCTGCCCCGTCGCGGGGTTGCGCACTGTGGGCATGAGGTGTCCTTTCGCAGAAGTGTCAGAGTCCGGCGGCGGCGTCGCGCATGATGTGTAACCCGGCCACCCACCCCGTGTCGTACACGGCGTCGTCGTGGCCGTACTCGATGGACAAGGCCGCCTCGTGGGCCATGACCACGTCCACGTCGTACTCGTTCGGGTACTCCAGGCTGATGCATTCCGGCAGGGTGCCGTGGCCGGTGGCGAGCATCCTCGCGTCGTCGCGGATGTCCTGGGCGGCGTCACGCACAGCGGCGCGCACCCCGGGCAGCCCGGCGACGAGCCGGCCAATGTCACGCGCCCCCATCATGGCCTCCGAGGAGGGGGACGTGGCGGGCCTGGATGACGGCGGTGCCGGACAACACCATGGACAGGGCGGTCCGGTCGGACATGACCGCGCCGTATTGTTCCCATTCCGTCCCGTCGTCCAGCCGGAGCAGGTCGTTGGCGCCGCCGGGCCAGTCCCATCCGCCGACGGGCATCATGTTCGCCGCGGCGGTGGCCCCGGCGGGGGTTTCCTGGGTGGTCATGATCCGCCAGACCCCGGCGAACGGCACCGGGTCGCCCACCGGTTCGAACGTGTGCCCGTACGCGCCGACTATCGGGCGGCGCCGGATGAGCACCCCGGTCTGGTTGCATTGTGACACGCCGAGGATCGTGCCTGTCCGGTTGAGCTGCCTCACGACGGCGACGAGCCACACGCTGCCGCGCAGCCGGATGCCCTGGCCGAGCCGGACAGGACTGGTGAGCCCGCCGGTGGCCGGGTCGACGAGGGGCGGATGGTCGACGTACAGGTTCGCGGTGATCCCGTCCACCTGCGGTTCGACGAGGACGGGGAACGTCGCCGTCTCGTCACCGTACACGGCGGCGGTTTCCTGCTCGGCCCACATCAGGGCCTCCACGGGGGGCGGTCGTGGGGGGTGGCGAACAGACCCTGGAGACTGCCGGCCGGCGGCGCCGACCAGCACGGCACAAGGGAGGGGCCGGGCCCGGCGGCTTTCGCGGCGACCGCCCGCAACTCGGCGACCGTCTGCGGGCTCAGGTCCCCGGCGGCACGCCACCAGCCTTTCTGCCACTGGGCAACCATCTGGGTTTTCAGGCCCTCGTAGCCTTGCCCGTACCATTCGGCGACGACCCGGTACAACACCGCCCGGGTCTGCGCCCACCACGTGTCCACGTCGGGCGGGACGACCGGGTCGTCCCGGGTGAGGGTGGCGAGGACGGGCGCGGCCAGGAACGCTTTCGACTCGGCTTCCCGGATCACCATGTCCACGTCGGGCCAGGTGTCCGGGAAATCAGCCGGGTCGAAAAACACGCCCATCCTCCGCCTTCCCCCCTTTGTCAGTCGTGTTTCGGCGGACGCCCGCGGACAGGTTTCGGGGCCGGTTCGCCGCCGTCGGCGTCGTCGGCCTGCTGGGCCGGGACGGGAGAGATCATCCCCAGCCCGGCCAGGCGGACGAGATCAGCTTCGGACACTCCGGCCGGTACCGGGTGGCCGTGGTAGACGAACCGTTGGCGTTTGCCGACGGTGACCATGACCGCGTCTGCGGCCACCGTGTAGGCGGGCATCACAGGCCCGTCCCGGTGAGGGTGAGCGCCGCGTCGGGGTTCCACAGGTAGGGGCTGTCCGTTTTGCGGCACTGGACCCACCGGGTGTCCTTGCGGCCCGGGTCACGCCACGACGCGACCTCGAAGCCGAGGGGGACGGCTCCGACGGCCGCGTACTCGCCTTCCGAGTCGATGGTCTCGTGGGCGATCCCGCCGAAGTACGCCGGGTCGACCAGGGTCGGCTGCCACGCCTTCGGCAGGCGGCGGGCGACGAAGTACGCCGACGGGTCCCACGGGTTGAGGGGCAGGTTCGTCTGGAGCGGGTTGAGCTCTTTCGTCTTCGTCAACAGCCGGGCGATCTTCGCCCACTGGGCGGGCGTGACGACGATCCGGGTCGGGGCGAACCCCTTGTCGAGGGTGAGGATCTGTTCGTAGGCGCCCACCACGTCTTCGGCCATCTGGTCGAGCCCGTCCTCCTTGGTGGTGTCCCAGGGGGAAGCGGTGTAAGCGGGCACAGGGGCACTCCCGACCGCGGCGGTGCACAGCCGTTCGAAGTCGACCTTCATGCCGTTGCCGAGGAACGTGAACACCGCGTTGAGCGTATTCGTGATCCCGAACGGGTTGCGCGACAGGGCTTCGTCGGTGATCTTCACCTTGTAGCCCCGCTTCAGGCTTTCCGCCGTGTGGCTGTCCCCGGAGAACAGTGTGGTCTCCGGATACTCGGCGCCCGGGGCGACATCCCCGACACCGTCCGCGGCAATCGGCGCCTCGTTCGGGGTGATGACGATCACGCCTTCCACGAACTGGGCCCGGCCGGCCAACAAGGTAGTCGCGACGGGGAACATGTCGTCGCCCATCGCTTTCATGACGCGTTCGCCGATCAGGTTCGGGCGGGACAACAGGTACAGGGCATCCTCACGGGTGAGGCTGCCGGGTTCGACCGGGTACGTGGTCGCAGTGGGGGCCATAGGGTCACACTCCTTCAGTGAACGGGACGCCGACGAGCACGTGCACTGTCGGGTCGGTGGTGGTGGATGCTTTCACGACGACCCCGATCGCGGGGCCAGTCGTCACCGGGGTGACAGTCCCACCCCCGGCAGGGCCGACGAACGTGCCCACGGGGATGGGTGTCGTCGTCTGGTAGCGGCGCACGCCGTGGCCGGTCGTCATCCCGACCGCGGCCCGGCGGCCTTCCGACACGTCGTGTTCGGCCTGGCCGATCACGAGGTCTGTCACGGTGGTTGCGGGGACCACCGAGTAGTCGGCGGCGCCGAGTTTCAGCGAGGCGCCCGCCGTGGCAGCGGCCTCGAACGTGAACGTGATCGTGCGGCCCGGCTCGAACACGGGCGTGACTTCAGTCGTCGTCATCACTTGCCCCCGTCCATCTTCCGGCGCAACTCGGCGTCGCGGGCCGCCTCGGCGGACACGTCGCCCGCCGCCGCCGTGTACCCGATCTCCGTCACCGGGACCGTGTTCGGCGCGAGCGTGTCCAGCAGGGCGACCGTGCGGGCTTCGTCAGCGTCGAGCATCGCGAGGAACGCGTCCCGCGACACGGTCGCGATCCGGCCGTCGCGGACCGCCTGGTCGACGATCCCGGTGCGGCGTTGCGCGTCCAGCTGGGCCTGCGCCTGCGCGCCCAACGCCGCGCCCGCCTGGACTGCCTGCCACTGGGCGGCGTCGACGAGGACCGTGCCCTGGGGCGGGGTCGTCATCGTCGCCGTCAGCCGTTCGTCGAGAGCGGCGAGAACCGTGGCCGGAGCGGCATCGGAGTCAAGTCCGAGCCGGGCGACCAAGGCACCCATCAGTTCATCCATGATGGTTTTCCTTTCATCGTGTGTCATGTCAACCGGCTCGGCAGCCGGAAGCTTCGTGGTGCGGCTGGTGTGCGCCACGCCGGTCTGGCCCGCCGCGGGGACGTACCGCGGTACGGCCATCGCTGCCGGAGCAGCCTCCGCCTTGTCGACCCTGTCAGCCAAACCCAGTTCGATGGCTTGGTCGGCGGTCAGCCACGTTTCCGCGGTCATCCGCTGGCGCCATTCGGCGGCCGTCCCGCCGGCGTGGCGGGCGTAGATCGCGGCGGTCGAGTCGGAGCAGACATCCAACGCTTCAGCGGTCTTCCGCATGTCGGCGGCGTTGCCCCAGCACAAGCCGGAGGCGTCGTGGATCATCATCTGCGCACCGGTCAGCATGGTCACTGTGTCCCCGGCCATCGCGACCACAGACGCGGCCGACGCGGCCATGCCGTCGATGATGACCTCGACGGTCGCCGGGTGGGAGGTGAGCAGGTTGTAGATCGCAATGCCGTCCCACGCGGACCCGCCGCCCGAGTTGATGCGCACCCGCACCCGGTCAGACGTGATCTGGTCCAGTGCCGTCGCCCACACCTGGGACGTGTTGTCGTCCTCGTCCGACCAGGTCTGGCCGACCGCGTCGTGCAGGTACAAGGTCGGCAGGTCGTCATCCTGGGTGACAACCAGGTTCCACGGGGTGAACCTACCCGGTCCCGTCGTCGGTGCCATCGGCGGCCTCCTCATCCTTGTCGTCTTTCGTCGTCGTCTGGGTTTTCCGGGCAGGTTTGGTGTACGGGGCCTTGTCGGGGATGCCGTACAGGTGGCGGACGAACCCTTCCAGGTTCGGCTCGGGCAGCAGAATCCCGGCGTTCGCGAGGATCGACAAGGCTTCCGCGATGCCTTTCGCACCGATCTCGTCGAACGCGAGACGGGGCGCCCGGACGGCCGGCCCGAAGTTCAGGTCGACCAGGTCCTCGATGACGTGGCTGTTCGTCACATCACAGATCCCCGTCGCGATCGACTGCAACGACTGGAAGAAGAACGACTGGAGCGTGTCGCCGAGCGCGTACGACCCGGTGCCCGTGGCCTGGCCCAAGTTCAGGAACCCCGCCAGGACTGACGCGTTGATCTGCTCGTCGCAATACCGGATGTCGGACTGGATGTCGGGAAGTTCCCCGGTGACCCCGGCGAAGGTGAACTTCGCCCCCGGTGTCAACGCGACCCCGGCCTCGTCGCCGGCCCGGACCTCTTGGACGAGTTTCTTCGCCGCTTCGATCTCGTCGACCAGGTCTTGGCGGGCTTTCTCCGCCGTGACCATCCCGGCGTCGACCGCGGCCACATCGACCGGGGCCGGCTCATAGACGGGCATCCCCATGCCGTTGCGCTGGTCCGTGAGCGCCATCAGCCGCACGAGTGTCTGCTTCAGCACGTAATACGGGTAAGCCCTCACGAGCAACGACTGGCCGTACCAGCGGCCGCCCTCCCGCCGGTTCACATGCGCGACCAGCCGGCCGACCGGGATCCGGGGTACCGTCGCCCCGCCCGCCGGATGCTGTTCGATGGCGACCAGCCCGCCGTCGGGAGCGACCTCGATTTTCGCGATCGTCTCCGGCGGACGCCACGCCAGCTTGTGCACATGCGTCATCCCGTCGTCCCCGACCCGGTACACCTGCTCGAAGAACGCGTGCCCATACGTGAGCTCCCCCAGGGCGAGCCGCAAATAGTCCGGCCACGAGAACCGGTCCCGCGTGCGCAGCGGCGGGTCGCCATCCCGGTCCCGCACCGGCAGGTTCAAATCGTTCGCGACCAGGGCGACCACGGCGTCGTCGGCGCCGGCCGGGTCGATGTACCACCGGGTACCCATCACCGGCAGCGTCACCGCGTCCAGCATCGCACCCACCTGCGTCTCGTGGCGGGCCTGCGCGAACGTACGTACCGACACCGGCCACCGCAGTTCAGGCGGGAGTTCACCCCGGTCGTCCCAGCCAGGCCACCCGCCCCACAAGGCTCCGGCCGTCTGATAGCCGATCTCCGGGCCGGGCCGGGGCATGACGACGGCGGACGGGAAACGGGGGCCCGCCGCTGCTGCCAGCGTGGGCGGTGTCCGCGGTGCCATGTCCTTGTCCTTCCCGCTCCGCCGGGTCAGCGCTTGCCGCGCTTCTTCCGGGGTTTCTTCGTCTTGCACGCCATGTCGTGCCCCTTTCTTCACTGTTTGACCACCACGGGGGCGACCCGCGGCTGGTAAGCCACCTGTTTCGGTTTGGCCCGCGTCCGCATCCCGTACGCGCCGAACCATGCTTTCAACGGGGCTTGTTCCGACTTGGATTTCACGGTGTCGATCACCTGACCGCCGCCCAGCAGTTTCCACACCACGTCCGGCACACACGCGTCGAGCTCGTCGGCTTGCACCGTCGCG
Organism: Propionibacteriaceae bacterium; assembly: GCA_031254155.1. Classification (GTDB taxonomy): domain Bacteria; phylum Actinomycetota; class Actinomycetes; order Propionibacteriales; family Propionibacteriaceae; genus WQYJ01. Next base: position 16,655 of record JAIRVA010000318.1, on the reverse strand, counting down.
ACCGAGCCTTGTTCGAGCGCGTCCAGACCCCGCCCGTACGCCGCAGTCAACTCGGCGCCCTCCCAGCCGGTGACCAGCCGTCTCAGCCACGGCTCCGCCGCCGGGGCGGACCATTTCCCGACCAGTTCCGACGTGAGCCCGTCACCCCTGGCCTGGCCGGTGATTACTCTGATCCGGTCCTTGTGGTCGGCAAGGTAGTCAGCCACGTCCTCCTGGCGCCACTTGCCAAGCAGTTCGACCTGGGTCGTCCCGTCGGCCCGTTCGCCGCAGCGGGCCACATACACCCACGACCGTTTCCGGGTCGCGGCGACACACACCGTCACATCCGACACGATGCGCGACCCGGCCGCCACCTCGTCGGGAGTGACGAGTTGGGCGGCCCACGCCTGGCGGGGCATGGTTTCTTCCTCAGCCGACCCTTCGGCGTCCCACAAGCCGAGCCCCTCCCGCAACATCCCTTCCGGGCCCGCGATGGTCAGGTTTTCCACCATGCGCAGCATCGAGTCGTCATCAGTCCGCCCCGTCCTAAACGACGGGTTGCCCTTGCCCCACTGGCGGCGGTCCCGCATCCACGCCTCCGCCGGTTTGTTCGCCGGCACCGGGTCACACGAAATCTCGATATACACCGCCGTGCCCCGTCCGGCCAGCGCCCGGTCCCGTTTCGTGGTGAACACCTCGGACGCGTCCGCCGGCGTCGGCGGGGTACCCATAAACAACAACAACGGGTTCCCGCCCACGTTCTGCGACGGGATCATCCCCTGCAACGCCTTGTCCTTCATGATCTGCGCCTCGTCGAACACGAGAACAGACACCGCGTCGAACCCACGCCCGAACCCGGACTCCCGCGCCCCGAACAAAATCTCCGACCCGTTACGGAACACACACGACTCCTGGCCGTTCGCCGTCTTCACCTGCCGGACATACTTCTTCGCCCGCTGGTGTTTCGCCATCTCCTGGAACGCCGCCACCGTCAACGCCGTCGTCGCGGAATGATGCGAAGTCCACACCACCCGGATACCCGGGAACAAGACGCACAACGCGAACACGACCCACCGGACGACATACGTCTTGCCCGTCTGCCGGGCGATCGACAACACCACCCCGCCGACCGTCGCGACATACTTCCCGTCCAGCCGTTTCGCGAGGATCAACTGGGCCATGCCCTGCTGCCACCGGTCGAAGAACACCCCGATCCCGTCCAGGACCGTCTTCACATCCGGATACCCGGTCGACGTGATCCCTTTCGGGACGATCACATGGCGGGCAACCTCATGCAGTGTCAGGGTCGAACGCAACGTTTCCGGTGAGGGCTCCGACCGCTTCACCATCACCGTCCTTCACCGCCTGCACATCCGGGACCAGACCCAGACCCTGCAACACTTTCAAGTACACCGTCGGGGTCACGTTGTCATGCAGCGGCACCGCCGGCCGTTTCGTCCGCGGCCCGCCCTGCACATCCTCCCCGGCCCACCGCACGATCACATCCCACGCGTCCAACTTGTCCGCCAACGCCCGGCCCAGTTCAACCATCGCCAACGACTTGTCCGCCATCGGCGTGCCCGCCAACGCCAACTCGTACGCCTCACGCAGACGCCCGAAACCAGGACGGTCACCAGTAGACCCACGCAAACTCGCCACCCGTCGTGTCCTCCTCATCCCCCAAGCTCGTATTACAAATCAGATGCGACGGCGCCCAGTTCGACCGGACCCGTTTCAACTCCGGGAACTTCGACCGCGGTTTCACATGCTGCAACGACAACGACTCCGGATGCGGACGCCGCAACGCGTAATCGATCACCGCGCCACAAATCACACAATGCGACCCCTCACGCAACGGCCTGCCCCGCTCATCAACAGCGAGGACCCCGCCCGGCCTGTGCACCCGCCGCAACCACGCCAACGCGTCCTGAGCCTCACGCCCGCCCCAACTCGCATCCAACGCAATCACCCCTGACAAGCGAAAAGCCACTGGCAACCAGTGGCTCGGAAACGATTTTGGGTGTACTACACCGCCTGGAAATACCATACTTTAAACTTTGGTTTTCTGTCAAATCGGCGCTGTCCCGGTGTGCCGCCCTGCTCACGACCCCCCCTCCACCCCGCGGGGAGAGACGGACTGTGGGGACGCGGCGGTGTCCCGTACGGGGGGTCCCGGATATTATGGGGGGTGGGTGGCAAGTAGTGTTGGTGGCGTGGGTCCGGTCGCGGCGGCGCGGGCGAGCATGTCAGGCGGACGTGTCACGCACACACGCGTACGCGCCTACGCACACGGGCGCGGGCGCGGACGGGCGCGTCCGTACGCGGGCGGGACACCCACGGGCTGGCGTACCCCCCGGCCCCAGCCCGTACCCCCAACCCCCACGCCGTACGCCGTACCCGGTACGGCTCACCCTGTAGCTCGGGGTACGTAGGTAGTCACACACCAACCAAGTAGGTACCCCGAACCACGGGAGAATGTCATATCAGTACCTAACATCGCTTATCTCTAGCGATACACCAATATCCCCTAGCATGTCGATGTAGGTAGCGGTATACTAGGTGCATCATGGAAGCCACTGTAAACGAATCTTTAAAGCGAGCAAACCAGGCGAAGCAGGAACTCGTATCGGCGCAATCTGAAATCGAGACCCGCCTAGTCGCCGTTCAGTCCGATCTCAACAAGATCAACTCGGAGTTTGCCCGACTAACAGCCGAGAGAAAAGCATTGTTGCACGTCGCGGCTGACAGCGGGATCTCTGTGACTCGCCTAGCTCGCCTACTCGGCATCAGCCAACCGCTTGTGTCGCGGGCTCTCGGAAAGAATAGTGCCGCCAGCGGACGCGGGAGAAAACGCAGTTCACAAGCATAAACGATAGGTCGCCATCCGGCGGCCTATTCTTTTCATAAGATCCATATCCCGCGACTTGACATTATCTCCGGCGACCTGTTAATCTTGAGACATCAAGCCGAACGGCGGACACCGAAAAGGCCGGCAGACCTGGAAACAAGGGATGAAGGGTACGGGCCACGGGGAAGCGGTTAGGCAGAGATACCAGTCAAGGGATTGACCCAATAGCCCGGCGGGATACCGGTAGGCGGGGACCAAGACAAGGCCGGGGCAAGGCCGGAGTTGCCCGCAAGGAATGTTGATAACTTCATAGCGTGTCGTAAGGCAACCGGTTTACAGCCGGACCACGACGGAATCGGGCAAACGTGCAAGGCGTCACTGCGGCCACTACGGCCAAACGCTGCCCGCCGCTACGGGAAACGGTAGTGGTATATCAAAACAAGATTCACTACGCGGGATCATTCAGGAAATCGCGTAGGGATACCGGCGGGTACCTATCCGCCGGAGCTTGCACCTAACTGCAAACACATCTTTCGCCTAGTACGTGGTCGTACGGGCTCACGAAGAATCGCCTTCAGTGGTAACGCGTTACGCGGCGTGAGCGCGGGGTCCGATTCCCCGCTAGGCACGGGTCGAACGAACCCGGAAAGGAGGAAACACTATGCATTGGTCCGACATCGCCGGTATGCTAACTGGTGTCGCGGCGGTTGTCGCCGCCGCGGCCCAGCTAGTCAAGGTGATTAGTGATCGGAAGCGCAAGCCTAACAAGTAAACGCTGACGATCAATCCGGTCCCAGTTTAGTGGCTGGGACCGGATTTGGCCAGTGCATGGAAAGCGCATCATGAAAACACGAGCATCAGTATCACGAGCAACCATCGCGGTGTTCGCTTTCGGGAGTGCCAGTCTGGCATTCATCGGGCAACCGGTTTGGGCTGGTTGTCTGGCCGCGTTCGCGGGCTGCCTGGCGTTACTCCCCCGGCGTTGACCCCAACCCCTCACCCCGCTAACGACGGCGGCGGTTCGTGACCGTGTGAGGGACTCCCGAGCATGACCCTTGGTCTAGTACTACTTCCCCTGGTGATGTATGATGATTAGTGGTATGAGTGATGACAGTTTCCTTCGCTTTAGTGAGGCGAAATCAGAAATGAAATCGGCGCAAGCCGAGATTTCGGCGCGCCTGAAGGCAGTCCAAGCCGAACTCGATTCCGCCAACGCGAGAGTAACGGAACTATCGAGCGAGCGCAAGCAACTACTCACGTCTGCCGTGGAAGTTGGGATCACGGTTTACCAGTTATCAAAGTTGCTTGGGGTGAATCAGCCCGTGCTCTGGCGAGTGCTAGGCAAAGGTAAACGTTAGCCAATCGTTAATAATTTTCTTCTCTTTTACTAGGTAAAACACGCGTATAACTTGCCTACTTCATTTGCTTACTTCCCCTGGGGTCGTATTACTTCCCCATATGATCTAAGCTTGGGTTATCAAGCCAGGCGGCGGACGCCGAAAAGGCCGGCAGACCTGGAAACAAGGGACGAAGGGTACGGGCCACGGGGAACACGGTAGGCGGGATGCCAACAGGGCAGTAGTGCCAGGTGCGACGGGCGTAACCCGGATCGGTGAACCGATCACGAGACCGAAACTACAAGAATTCAAGAGTGTCTACGGGAAACATAAGTTTTCGCCTAGCGCATGGTTGCGCACTTCGCGTGCGGGGTCCGATTCCCCGCTAGGCACGGGTCGAACGAACCCGGAAAGGAGGAAAACCGATGAACTGGTCAGAGATTGCCTGTTTGCTAACCGGCGTCGCGGCGATTATCACCGCGACGGCCAAGTTAGCTAAGGCAGATCATGATCTGAAGCGCATGCACCACAAGCGTAAGCGCTGACGATCAGCCTGGCCTCAGTCTAGTGGCTGGGGCCAGGTTTGACCAGTCATGGGAAGACACACCATGGAAAGAACAACGGTAGCGGTGTTCGCTTTCGGGAGTGCCAGTCTGGCGTTCATCGGGCAACCGGTTTGGGCTGCTTGTCTGGCCGCTCTGGCGGGCTGCCTGGCGTTACTCCCCCGGCGTTGACCTGACCCCAACCCCTCACCCCGCTAACGACGGCGGCGGTTCGTGACCGTGTGAGGGACCACCCACCCATTCATCTATCACGTAAAGGAGACCATCATGCGTAAGTTCATCGTGGCCGCGTTTGTTGTGGTGTTCGTCTTGGCGGGTTGTCGTACCGCGCCGGAATCGGACTCGTTTTTACCACCTTGCGAGTTCGAGGACAGTGTCAATTGTTTTTGGGATGCGTCGGCCCGTGGCAACGGGGCGGGCGCCGACTTCGTCAACCTTGACGGCAACATCTATTACATCTAAGGAGTTATCATGAGCCAGATTTTCACCGCCACCACCGACACGGCACGAAACATCTTCATTGACACAATGATTCTCGGATATCACGACCATGAGCGGGTGGACTTATACCAACAGCTGCGCCTGCTGTTGGCCCTCCCGGTGGGCTCATACCGGGTCGAAATCTACGGTGACGCGGTCATCGCGGTATACAACACGACTGGCGAACGAGTCTTCACTCATCCCGATCCTCGGCAAGCGGCCAAGATCAGCGACTCGCCGTCTGACATCTCAGATCCTGGATACCAGTATGACCTCGGGTCCGGTTTCGGATGCCGGGTCGTGTACCAAGCCTGACACCCCAGCCCTTGCCCCGCGTACGGCGGCGCCGGTTCATGACCGGGCAAGGGTACCCATTTTCCTATTCCCACCCACCCACCATAAAGGAGATTTCATCATGGGAACATTGAACGTGTACACGGTCGTACCGGAACCCCGCACGTTGCGCAACGGCAAGGTGACGCCGTGGACAACCTGGGTTCTGCGGCGCAACGGGAGAGCGATCCCCGAACCTGTGGAACGTGGATTGTCGCCACGGCAGGAGAAACTGTACCAGGGCAAGGTGACGGTTACGGTGAAAACCCCGCGCCCTGACCAGGTGGAACGGCTGCACGACGGCACGGTCATCCGTAAACTGTCGACCTACACCAAGGCGACCACTATGGAAACGGTTGCCCACCCGTGGGCGGCTGAGGGCCATGACGAGACACGGGACTACCCGGCGACGGCACTCCGGCCGGAACCGTTGGTAACCGCGTACGGTTTCGGTGACCGCCGGTCATTGGGCGGGGCCAGGGCCGAACAGGCGCACCGTGAACAACTGGAACGGACCGCGTCGGGCGGGCAGACGTTCGCCGAACTGGCGGCGGCCGTGAACCGGGCGAAGCCGGACACTGACGAGTGGCACGCCGCGAGGTCGGTGGAACTGGCCGCCCAAGACGCGTTCGCCGCGATGATGGAACGCCACGCCGCGATCCTGTCGACGCCGGCCGTCGTGACGACGGTTGGCGAAACGACCCCCATGGCCGGGCCTGGAACCGGGCCGGTTGTCGTGGCCCAACTGGAACCGGTTGCCGTACCTGACCTGGTGGCGGCGGCTGACGGTCCCGTGGAAGCGGGCGAGCCGTTGGCCCGGGACGCGTTCAACCCGGCGACGGGTGCGGTCTACCAGGGCAAGAACCAAGCGGCGCTCCTTTTGGCCATGGTGGAACACGGCTGGGTTAACCCGCGGTTCGTGACGTTCCTGCAAGCTTTGGACAACGGTTGCCATGTCCGCAAGGGTGAGCATGGCACCCTGGTGGTGAAAGTCGGGTACGAGGTTGACACTGACACGGGCGACACGGCGAAGTTCATGCGCTCGTACGTCGTGTTCAACGTCGCCCAACTGGGCGGGACGATCCCCGGCGACTGGTACGACACCGACACGGAACACGACCCGTCGGGCATCGTGGCGGCCATGACGGACGCGGACACCACCTACCTGGACGCCATGGCCCACTGTGGCGGCCGGCTCCTGAACGATCTCGGCACTGCTGAACAGGTCGACCCGCGCAAACTGTGGACATGGACGATCCGCCGGGCCCGCCGCTACGCCAGCCCGGAACTGTTGGCCCACTGGGCGGCCAACCCACGGCCGACCAAGCTGGAACTCGCCGGCGCGGCCGCGTGAGACCCCGTCAACCACCACCAAGACAAGGAGAACAAGGAGATGGCGAAGACGTTGTACAGCGTGGAGCGGGCGGCGCGTGAGTTCAGCATGTCGCAAGCACGAGTCCGGGCTTTGTGCCTGTCTGGCGCGTTCGGGTTCAAAGAGGGGAAGGTGTGGTTGATCTCGCACGAGTCGATCACCGCGTGGATCAGGAAACGGGACGAGGAAGAGCAAAGTGATGTCAGTGACGACTATCAACGGTACGGCTATCGCCGCAGCGCCTACCTGAGAGCGGCATGACAACTATCAAGCTTTGGGGGCCGTCACGGTGGCGGCCCCCGGAAAGGAACACCATCATGGAAACCTCAGAATTGGGTGCAGGACGGCTGGTCCATGACGACCCGCGTATCGAGGCGAGCGACAAGGACCGGGACATCTACCGGCGGCGGGTCGCCGCCTACCAGGAACGCCGGGACACCGTGCAGGTGGGCGACTACGCCCTCGTGCCCGGCGGGACGTACAAGCGGGTGTGCCATCTCTACGACGACGGCGGAGTCCAACTGACCCGCTGCGGGTCGTGGCATCTTGGCGAAGGCGGTCACCTGTCGTTCTCCGGCGGGCTGGACCCGGTGATCCCCCAGTCGAGTCTGCGGCCGACGGGTGAGACCAAAGACGGGGACATGTGGTTCTTCCATAACGGTGAGTGGTGTGCCGAGAACGCTGTTCATGGTGTCATGCCGCTCACCGTCTGGCGTGTCGACACGACGGGTTTCACTGAGCGGCAGATGTGGGGCATCGAGTGACCACCATTGACCCCGGTAGACATCAGCCCCCACCCCCGCGAAGGCGGCGACGGTTCATGACCTGGTGGGGGTACGCACGGCGCCGCGTGGCCGCACGCCCCGGCCTGTCCACCCCACAACCGAAAGGACACCAACGATGAGCTACATGAAACACGTGATCGACCAGATCGATCCCCGGGTCGCCCGGCGACTGCTGACGACCCTGCAAGCCGCGGCCACGGCGTACCGGCTGGACATGACCACCGGACCCGGCTACGCCGAGATCCTCACCGGGCCGGGATGCAGCGGCGACCGGTGGGGCGTCCAGTACGAACCCGCGAGCGACGGTACCGGCCCCGTCCACGCCGCCTACTGGGACACGTACGAAGTCCTGGGCGGCCGGGTGAACATGCTCGGCTGGTACGACCTCGACGACATCGCCGGGTGCGCCGCCGCGTTCCGGCGGTGGCTGGGCGCCCGCGTCCGGTGGGAGACCACGGACCCGACGGGTGAGGGCTGCCGCCGGCGCACCGCGCCCGTCGCCGGCCATCTGGTCGAGGTGTACGAGTCACCGTCGCACACGTCCTGGTTCGTCCACGACGGGCCCACCAGGGACGCCGTGATCCGCGACCACATGGCCGCCATGCCGGCCGGACAGGCCGACACGGCGAAAACTCTCGCCACCCACGCCGCGTTGACCTGTTGGGAGCCCCGTACCGGCGGTAGCCGCTGTCTCGTGGAAGCCTCGGCGTGATCATCCGTGGAGGAAACTACGGGCGGTAGCTTTCCGGGAGGAAGGCGTCCATGATCTGGACGCGTGGCAGGTATCCGGTTTTGGGGTCGCCTGCGATGAGATCAAGCTGGACGAGCCGGTTGAGGTCGTGCGAGATCGTCTTGTCGGACTTCTGCGCGTAGAGTTCCGCGAGCTCCGGGGTGAGACGCCGGATTTTCGCCCGGGGTGTGGGATGAGCCTCCGGGAGCGCGAGGAGGAGTTTCCGGCGCCGGTGCGACGTGTCGCCGTGGGTCTCGTGGTCGAACATCTCGTGGACGTAGTTGACCCATGCGACGGCGCGTTGCTGGGTCTGGACGGTGGTGATCTGTTCCCGGAGCATGTCGACGAAACCGTCAAGGGCGTACTGCACGAATCCTTGGACGTCACGATTGCGGGATGACGCGGCGAGACGGTCGTAGTAGCGGCTCCGGGTGCGGTTGTAGTGGTCCGACAGCAGGTTGGACGAGACCCAGGGGACAAGACCGCTCGTGGTGAGGATGGCACATTCGATGGCGCGGGCAGTACGGCCGTTGCCGTCGCCGAACGGGTGTATCCACGCGATGTAGAGGTGGGCGAGGATGGCGGTGATGACGGTGTTGTAGAACGCGATGTCTGGATGGTCGTCGACGCGGCCCTGTTCGGTGCGGGCGTTCACCCACTCGCAGAGCCTGTCGATGAGGTAGGGGACGTCTTGTGGCGGGGCGCCGCGGTAGGTGCCGACGATGAGCGGCGTGGTGGTGTACTCCCCGGGTATGACGTGGTCGGCGAGTTCGAGCCCGGCGAGGATCGCGGCGTTCTGGGTCTTGAGCCAGTCCGGCGTGAGCCGGAAGTCTGCGGGCGTGTGCTGGATGCCTTTGAGGACGCCGACGATGTTGAGGACCTCCTGTTGGAGGTACTGTTGCGACGGGGGCAGCATTTTCCCATGGTTGATGATGGCGTCGACCTCGCCTTCGGTGAGTGTGTTGCCCTCGATCGCGGTGGTCGCGGCCGCGCCTTTGACGAGGTAGACGCTGGCGAGTGACTGTGCGACTCGTGGCTGGAGCGGCGTCCCGGCGAGGTGCTGGCATTTCGAGTACGCCTCCCCGACCCGGGTGGACACCCGGTCGTAGGTGGGATCGTACTGGAAAGTTATCCACGGGTGTGTCTGCTGATAGGTGCGTTCCATAGTGTGATTCTATGAACCTCGATCATATTTGTCCACTGTTCTGACCATGACGACGCGGACTTTTCCCCGATGACGGGCTGACCGGGCCGGGGCCAGGTGGTGACTCTCGGCTGTGCAGGTCGCATCGCCACCGGGCGGTTATGCGCCGTCCCCGGTCCAGGTGATGAGTGGTGAGGGAGTGTCGCCGCTGGTGTGCGCCGGGCCGTCGGGGACGGGTTGTCGTTTCGCTCTGCGCCCGTCGGTGACGCGTTGGGCGACGATGTCGTGGATCACGCCCAACTGGTAGAGGGGTTCCCCGTCGTCCGAGCGTGACCCGCCGTGCGGGTGGAGGGTGCCGTCTTTCGCCCACGCTTGCAGCCGGCGCAAGGTGGGACACCAGGTGGTGCCGTCGTCGTGGGCGGCGTACCAGTCGGCCGCGACGGTGAGGGTGACCAGGTGCGGCGCGGTCCCGGCCCACCGGCAGGCGAGGCAGGTGACGTGGTTCGACGTGGCCGAGTCGGCGTGCACGTCCGGCGACCCGCAGTTGCGGCACCGGCCCTCACGGGGTGCCTGTTCACCCGTGGCCCGGCGCAGCCGTGCGGCGAGGACCCGCATGTCCCACGCCAGCTTCTCGGCCTCCGCCGCCCCGGCGGCGGCATCGAACCGGGCGAGCCCGTCCGCGAGAAGACGGGCGGCGGCGACCAGGGCGGCCACCCGGCCGGGGATCGGCCGCCGGTCCCCGCCAACCCCGAGATCCGCGAACCGGGCCGACCAGGCGCCGAGGACACGTCCCGGTGTGTCCCCGTCCGCGTCCACGTCGTCGATGTCCACCGGGGCGGGGACGGGCGCCCAGTCGGCCAGGGTAAGGGTTTCCAGGCTGACGGGCGGCCGGGGACCAGGCACGCCGTGGCCGCGGCGTCCCCCGGGCGGGGTCGTGCCGACGACGAGCGGGGCGAGCGGCAGGAGACGGGCGATGTCGGCAAGGTCGCGGCGGACCCGGTCCAACTGGATCGGAGTAAGCATAGTTGTTTCCTTCCATCGGCGGCGGAAAATACCCGCTGACACACAACGCTTGTTCGTGTGCACGGTCTGTGGTCAAGAAGGGAAACTTGAGTTCATCGTTCCCACGGCGAAAAGTTGGGCGTACCAAGAACCGTTGGCGGCTTCGCCGCCGGCGGAACTATCCAACGAGAGTTGGCATAGCTACCGTAGGTAGGTATAGGTCTCTCTGTCTTGCCATTTTTTTGCCATTGGCAAAACCGTGTTTGCCATGACGTTTGCCATTAGCATTTGCCATAGCATTTGCCATCGTTTCGCATGGCACTTGCCATGAGGTGTGCCACTGTACATATAGCAAACCGGATGGCAACTGCCACCAGTCACAGCCATCCCGCGGCGGCGCACCTGGAACAGCCGCCGGCCGGGTTCCCCGGACCATGCTTCGCATCATGCCAACGACTGTTGGCCCCGGACTTCCCGGCGTCCGCCCTGCTCTTCGACCGGGTCCCGATCTCGTCGGTGGTCATGTTCCACTTCTCCCAGTTCCGCACCGTCCAACACGCCCCCTCGTCGGCCCACAAGCCCACCCGGACGAGCCCGTCGACATGCTTCCTGGCTCCCGGTATGCCGTCCGTGATCTCGCCGAGCACTTTCTTCGGGATACGCCCGTCTGTCAGGTTGCGCCGGATGTACGCCAGGCCGCGCAGGTACACGAGCTCGGGCATCGCCCCGCCCGCCGCGATGATGTCCGGGTCCTCGCTGATCCACGGGTCCATCTTCTGGAACACCCCGTCAACCCGCCTCACCGCGATCCCTCCCCGTGCACGGGACACTGCCAGCCCGCCGGGCCGCGCCGCCACCCCGCGCCGAGCGCAACCACGACCGGCGGCGCCACCCCCGTCGTGACAAACACTTGAGCCGTCCCGCACACACGGCACTCGTACTGGTGGGTCGTCCCCACGATGTCTTTCATGACGTGGCCCGTCCTTTCCGTTCCAGGTTGGCGGCGACCCGGCGCAGCCGTGCCGCGAGAGTCACGGGGGTGAACCCGAGCGCGCCCGCGAGGTCCGCCGGGTCCCGGCTCCCACAGAAAATGATCTCGTTCACCAGTTCGATGTTCGTCAGCCGGGACGGGTTGGCGACAGCCCCGGCCAGCGACCGGTTGTAACACGACGAACACAACCCGCGCCTCGTGTTGCCCCCGTACCCGCACCAGTCACACACCCCGGCCACATGACCCGGTGCGCCGCCCAACGGGGGCCACGGCGGACACTTCAACCGCCGTAGCGCCCGCACCCTGCCTTGAACTGCTGTTTTCTTCATCACGGCTCCATGTCGAATAGTGTGTCTTGTTCCGCAGCGCCGGGGGTGAACACGGCATCCCACACGACCCGCCCGATCAACGGGTGGACACAGTTGCGCATCACCTGGCGGCGTTTCGTCCGGCCCCACCCGTCCGCGCACGCGGGCAGACGCAACCCGAAGTACTCTTCGAAGTCCGCGGCCTCCGCCGCCTCCATCGGTGACAGGGTCCGTTTCCTCGCCTTGTACGCCGACTGGCGTTCCCGGCTGATCCTGGGCCTCGTCGCATCCGCGGCCACCGGGGGTACCCACCGGTTCGACCAGCCGTAATGCCGGCCCAGGACCGTCGTCGGCGCGACCAACGGCTCATAGTACGGGATCACGTTCTCCACCAGCCACGCCATACCCTGCGGCGCGAACTCCCGCAGCAGAATGATCTCCCCGTACAACGTGTCCAAATCCGGATACCGGTACCGGCCCTTCCCCGCCCCGAACCGGTTCAACTTCGAATGCGACGGACACGGCGGCGACGCCCACACCAAATCCCACCCATCCGTCAAATGGTCCAGCAAGAACCGGTGCGCATCACCCACAACCACCGTATCCTGTGGCCACAACGTGGCATAGGCTTCCGCGATCCCCGGGTCCAGTTCGACCGCCGTCACCTCAGCATCAGACGGCCACCACGCCCGGTTCCCGCCCACCCCGGCATACAAGTTCAGTACTCTCGGCCTCATCATTGTCTCCGTCCTCGTGGCCAGTACTGGCTCCGCTGCACACCTATCCCAGCGCACCCCGGTCCGGCCGTTTGAGTGAACTTGCCAGTCATGTCAACGAGGTGGCCGGCCACAGCCTTGAACGGGTTTTCGACGGCCACCATCCCAGCGGCGAGACGCTTCACGGCACTACGCCGCGTCGACCAGCGGCACGGACAGGGCTCGTGCGAGAGCTTCGAGACCCTTCGCGGTCACCCGCACTTGTGGGGCGTCGACCACTTTCTCACCCGTCCTCGGATGGTGGTGCCACTGGGCGCGTTCCACCAGACGGCCACAGTCAACCTGTGTCTGGTAGGCGCGGGGTTTCCCGGCCGCGTCCCGGTACAGCCACTTGTTGGCGAGCATCCAGTTCCGCAGACGGACCTCCCCGATGACCACGCCCCCACGGGAAAGAATCTTCGCCACCTCGTTCACCGAATAGTCACCCGACGCTGACAAGAACTCGTCAAACGCCTCCGCTCTCGGCATCAACTCGACCACCTCAGCCTCGACCCGCAACCGGTTCTCCCGCTCCCGCTTCAGATCCGTCGCCAACCGGATAATCGTGTCCGGATCAGACAACACCTGCTCCACCGTCGCCGGAGTCAGATACCCGCCATGCTTCCGGATAGCCGGGAAGACCTCATGGTTCGCCCACCGCTGAAAGGGTTTCGCCTTCGACGAGTTGCTTCTCGCGATGACCGCATAGAACCCGGCTTCGCTCACACACAGCATTGATCGACAACCAGCGTTCGTCTCAACTTTACTTAGACCAACCTCGTCGCCGTCAAGGCGCGACGCGACGGCCGCGGGGTTCGATGAGTCGAGAACTCGGCACAGGTCAGCGAGTACAATCCAGGCTTTCCCGTTGTCGTTGTCGACCCGGACTTGGGTTCCCTCGAAAGAGAACTCGTACGGTAGGATGTCGTGAGACATCTTGATCACCAACTTTCTTGTTTGTCTTCGCCCCCGGTGTTCCGCGCCGGGGGCGCTTTTCTTGCTTCCGGCGGTCGCCGGTGAATTCTTGGGCACGACAGGACGGCCTGTCACCCCTTCGTGATCGTGATCGTGTCCCCGGCGCGGAGCCGGTTGATGAGGTTGTCGAGGTTCCACAAGTCGGTCAGCGTCGCGGCGGCGCTGCCCCACAGGAGGGCGGCTCGGGCTTTGTCCAATGCGTGTACCAGGTCAAGGGTGACCGGGATCATGTCATCCATGCGCGTGCTCCCAGATGGTGCGTCCGATGGCGTCACAGGACTGCCGGTAGATGTGCCCGGGTGCCGCCATGTCAGGACCCTCTCTTGCCTTCCCACAGGTCACAGGCGGGCCACGAGGCTTTCACATCCGTTTTCGGCCCGTGGCTGAGCGGCCCGTACTCACACTTCGGATACGCCCTGGACGCCATCTGGTACGCGAACCGGTGCACACACGTCCCGCACGTCTGGCCGGGGTACAACCCGCGGGCGTTCAACGGGTGGGCACCCTGCTGGATCGTCGCCTGCTGCCGGGCACAGGGACGCTGCCCGGGCGACCCGGTTGGTCCGGGCGGGCGTGGCGGGTCAGGGTACCCGTCGAACAACATGCCGGACATCACGCGCCGCCTTCCAGGAGTGCTTCCAGGTGGCCGGCGACCACCGCCGACGGGCACGGCCACAGTGACCCGCACCCATGGCACTCGTCCCCATGGCCAGAATGTTCGACACGGTGGACCCTCCGGAGAACCGACACTGCGCGACGGATACCCCCGCGAAGGGTGCTGATCGTGCCAGCGTGCACCGCAGCCGCTTCCTCATACCCGGCCCGGAACCACCCGCCCGTGACCGGCCCAGTCGGCCACTTCTTCATCACACGCTCCGGTCTTCCCGTGTCCTGGCCCATCCCGCAGCCCTCTTAAGCGCGGCAGCCAGTTCAACCGCACGGGCACCCGTCAGATGCCTGGCGTGGAGCTCGACGGTGACTACACCGTTCTCGTCGGCTATCACGGTCGCAACCGACCTGCCGGAAACGTTCTCTATCACATTCCAGAATTTCGACTCGGTAATCATTCGTCTCACTCCCCTTCCCCGTCATCCGTGGCGTCGCCGGTGATCGCGTCGACCCACGCCTGGACGAGGTCGACCACGTTGATGCCTTCCTCGACCCGTGTCCCGTCGGGCAGCCTCACCCAGAGGGACAGCCACGGGTTACCCATCTCCGAACCCGACACCAGTTCGACCTGGACGCCGTCGGCGCCGCCGGTAAGCCAACTCGTGACAAGGCCGAACCGGCGCGCCCCGCTCATGTCCATCACCGGCACCCTCAACACCCGGGCCCGCCCCGTATGGTCCAGCCCGCACGTCGCGGCAGCGGTGAGACCCTCGTCCTCATTGGTGACAGGCGTCATGGTGTCACTTCCTCGACGGGTTCCGTACAGTCCACGCATTCGGACTCCGGGCAGTCAACGGTGGCGACCAGCACGCTGATCCCGTACACATCCGGGTCGGACCAGTGGTAGTGTTTCCGTGCTTCGGCGAGCACCGGGTACGGTTTGATCTGGCCGACCGGGACACCGTAGAACCCGGCCCTGTCGAACACGATCTCGCCGGTCTCATCCGACGCCCGTTCGTTGGCCCACGTCCACGCGTCGTCGCCCGTCATGCCTTGCAGGAGCGCATCAGCCATCAAGGCGATCATCTGGCATTGCGTGAGTTGCACGATCCGCAACCCGGTGAGCATGGTCAACTCCGGGGTACCCCGGAGGTCATGCCAATCCGTGCCCCACACCTCGAACCCGACCGCCCGGGCATACAGGCACGGCACCTCCACCACGAGCGGACGCACCTCGGACTCACCCGGCAACGGGTACAACTCGTGCGCGAACCGACGCTTCGTCCGCCTCGTCATGCCACCACCTCGTCCTCGTACGGGTTCTGGAGATGCCCCACACACGCCCGGACGTTCGTCGTCCCCGTCTCGTCGTCAACAGACACCACCTTGATGTCGTGCTTCCACACCGGTTGAACGGGCGGGTAGTGGTTCAGGACACAAGGATTCGCCTTCCGCCGTTTCCGAGGCTTGGTCACCTTCAAACCGACGGCAACCACGGCTCTAGCGATCACATCAAGGTCACTCTCCAGAAACGACAACGCATCCAGCAGAGTGGTCACCGTACAATCCTTTTCACCGTTGGGCCACTTAGCTATCCGGTTTCTCAGCCGCTTCAGCGTCTTCCGCGGACTACTCCCCATTCGTCCCACCTGCTTTCACCGTGTAGTCGTCCAGGTCGACGGTGCGGGTGCCGCAGTCGTCGTCTGACCAGGTCAGAGCGATCGACGCCAACGCGTGGGCCGCCGCCATCACTGAGATGAGCAGGCATTCGGTGTCGCCACCCATTTCCTGGTTGGTCAAGTCTTCGGACAAGGTGCGGATCAGTCTGCCCGCGAGTTCGGCGTGTTCGCGGGCGGTCATCGGCCCACTCATCGCCCCTGCTATTTCGCTGAGGTAGCGGACCGAGTAGTCGGTGTTGTCATGCATAGGTGTTTCCTTCCTTACGCGTGCTCGCAGACGAGCCTGTGGTTGAGGGGGTGGGGGTGGCGGGCTTTTCCCAACCCCGCCACCCCCGGTTGCGTCGTCCCGGTGCGGCGACGCGTGCGGGGAAGACCACCCGGTGGGGGTCACGTCCGCGTGCACGGGATTCAAGGGTCCCGTGCCCGGCCCGGCCTGGGGGTGCGGAGTCAAGCCAGGGCGTCTCGTGGCGTCCCTACTGTGTCCAGGGGTCGCCGTCTTGTTCCATCGCCTGAACGGCGACTTCCAACATGTCGATCACCTGCGACGCCTGATGCTTCGTCAGATCCTTCGATGACTCGATCACCGGGTCTTTCGTCACGTCCTTGTAAAACTGGATGGCGAGGTCCCGGTCCCGCAGATCAGCCTTCGGTAACAACACGTGCAGCTTCGCGAGTTGCGCCGCCGTGATCATCTCCGCGCCTGGCGGTGTCGGTTGGGCGAGTGGTTCGTCCACCACCTCGCCATCCACCACGTCTTCATCTGGG
>JAIRVA010000300.1 GCA_031254155.1 Propionibacteriaceae bacterium | reverse complement strand
CTACCCCGTCGTCTTGGTGAGTTACCTGGCCGCCTGCGCCACCTACGCGGACCCCGCCGACGGCGCGCTCGTCCGGGGCTTTCTCGAGTTCGTCCTCTCCGACCAGGGCCAGCAGGCGGCGGCCGCGAACGCCGGGTCGTCCCCGATCGGCACCGATCCTGCCCTGTTGGCCAAAGCGGTCGCCGCCGTGGGTGCCATCCGGTGATGAAGCCCGCCGACACCCTGCTCACGCCGCGTCCGGCGCGCGAACGCGTCCGGGACGCGTCGGCTCGCTCGGCGGTGACCGTCGCGGGCCTCATCGGACTGGTGGCGCTCGCCGGGGTCGCGGTCTTTCTCGGTGTCGAGGGGTGGCCGGGGCTCACCGCCCGGACCGGGCTCCCGCTGCAGGCCGCGAACTTCTGGGCGCTGGCCTGGCCCCTCGCCTTCGGCTCGTTCTGGGCCGCCGTCCTCGGGCTGGGTCTGGCCGTCCCGGTCGCGATTGGCGTCGCGCTCGCCCAGACCTGGTACGTCCCGCGGTGGGCCGGGCGGTTCCTCGGCGCGACGTTCGACATCTTGGCGGCGATCCCGTCGGTCGTGTACGGCTTGTGGGGACTGATGATCATCGCTCCGCGCCTCGCGCCCGTCTACGCCTGGCTGGGGGCCCACCTTAGCTGGTGTCCCTTGTTCGCGGGCCCGCCGTCGGCGAGCGGCCGGACGATCCTCACCGCTGCGCTGGTGCTGGCCGTCATGGTGTTGCCGGTCATGGCGGCGCTTTGTCGCGAGGTCTTCGCCCAAACGCCCCGGACGACGGTCGAGGCGGCCCTCGCCCTGGGCGCGACCCGCTGGGAAGTGATCCGGCTGGCCGTGTGGCCGACCGGGAAGGCGGGGGTCGTCTCCGGTGCCATGCTCGGCTTCGGGCGGGCCGTGGGGGAGACGATGGTCACCGCGATGGTGATCTCCCCGGCACCCTTCTTGGTCGGCTTCGGGCTCATCAACTCCACCAACCCCAACACCATCGCGGCCTTCATCGCCCAGACGTTCCCCGAGTCCCACGGGGTCGAGGTCGCCACCCTGCTCGCCCTTGGCCTGGTTCTGTTCGTCATCACGTTCGTCGTGAACGTGGTGGCCCGCCGGATCGTCCGTGCGACGGGCGGCCGGGTATGACCGCCCTGGCGGGCCGGCCCGCCGGAGTCAGCACGCGTCGACGGCTCACCGACCACGTCGCCACGGTCGCGGCCTGGGCGGCGTTCGCCGCCGCGGCGATCCCGCTGGTCTCGCTGCTCGTCACCGTCGTCACCCGCGGCCTCGCCCGGCTCGACATGACCTTCTTTACGTCGTCCATGCGGGGGATCGTGGGCGCGGGCGGCGGCGCCGCGCACGCGCTCTGGGGGACCGTGCTGGTCACGCTTGCCGCCACCGCCATCAGCGTACCGATCGGTGTCGGGACCGCGGTCTACCTGGTCGAGTACGGGCGGCCGGTCCTTAGCCGGCTCCTCTGGTTCCTGGTCGATGTGATGACCGGCCTCCCATCGGTGGTGGCCGGGCTGGCCGCGTACGCCCTGATCGTCATGGTCGTGGGCCCGGGCGCCCGTTCGGGCCTCGCGGGAGCCATCGCCTTGTCGCTGCTCATGATCCCCGTGGTCGTGAAGTCCAGTGCCGAGATGCTGCGGCTCGTACCCACCGATCTGCGCGAGGCGGCGACCGGGCTCGGCGCGTCCCGGCCGGCCGTTATCGCCACGGTCGGCCTGCCGGCGGCGCGCCCGGGCATCGTGGCCGGCGTCATGCTCGGTGTGGGCCGCATCATCGGCGAGACGGCGCCGCTGCTGCTCGTCGCCGGCTTCACCGACTCCCTGAACCTCAACCTCACGACCGGGCGGATGGCGACCCTGCCCGTCTACATCTACTCCCAATGGCAGAACAAGGGTGCGGACCAAGCCGCGTACGACAACCGGGCCTGGACCGCCGCCCTGGTGCTCATCGGGCTGGTGTTGCTCTTCTCGCTGGCCGCGCGTCTCCTTGGCCGGCTGCTCGCTCCCACCTCGCTGAAAGGCTGAATCATGACATTCGAACTGGCTCTTAGGGCTCCGGAACTGACGGGGGCCGGCCACGGCCGTGACGACACCGCCAACCACCGGTTGGCGGTCGTCGGGCTGACCGCGTCGTACGGCCGGTCGCCCGCGATCACCGAGGTCAGCCTGAGTCTTGAGTCACGCTCGGTCACCGCCTTCATCGGCCCGTCCGGCTGCGGCAAGTCGACCCTGTTACGGACCTTCAACCGGCTGCACGAAGTCACGCCGGGGGCCCGGGTGACCGGTGCGGTCCGGCTCGACGGGATCGATCTGTACGATCCCCGCGTCGATCCGGTGACCGTCCGCCGGCGGATCGGCATGGTCTTCCAGCGGCCCAACCCGTTCCCGACGCTGTCGATCCGCGACAACGTGCTCGCCGGGATCAGGCTGCAGTACCGGCGTCTGCGCCCGTCCGGGGCGGACGAACTTGTCGAGGCGATGCTGACGGCCGTCGGCTTGTGGGACGAGGTCAAAGATTGCCTGGGCCGGCCGGGCATCTCCTTGTCCGGCGGCCAGCAGCAGCGTCTCTGCATCGCGCGGGTCATCGCGGTCGCGCCGGATGTCATCTTGATGGATGAGCCCTGCTCGTCGCTCGACCCGGTCTCGACGGCGGCCATCGAGGAACTCATGGTGAACCTCGGCCGTGATTACACCGTGGTTGTCGTCACCCACAACTTGCAGCAGGCCGCGCGCGTCTCCCGCAAAACGGCTTTCTTCACGGTGGCGGGCGCGGGCGAGCCGGGCCGGCTCGTGGAGTACGGCGACACCGCCGGCCTGTTCTCCGCGCCGTCGAAGGCCCAGACGGCGGACTACCTCGCGGGCCGGTTCGGGTAGGGAAGTGCAGCGTGAGATGCGTGCCCGGCGGTTCGCGCCCGTGTGCTAGGGTGGGCACCATGAGTGATCGAGACCAAGTCATCCGCGCGGGTGTGGTCTTGACGTGCCGCCGAATGCGCTGAGGGCAGTGGGAGCCAAGCCGCGCGGGCAGTTGCTGACCGGTTTGGGTGTACGCCCCTCACACTGTCCTGACCCGCCGCCACTCAACCCTAGTTCACAAGGAAACATCATGTTACGTTCACGTCTGTTCGCCCCCGTCGCGCTCGTCGCTCTCGCTCTCGCCCTCACCGGGTGTTCATCCGGCAGCGGTACGCCCGCCGCCGCGGTCACCCTGCCCGCCGATGTCGTCACCGGTTTCACCGTGCCCGCCGCCAAGGACAAGGGCGGGTCGGGCAACCCGGTCAAGATCGGCGTCGTCGGCGCCAGCAACCAGCAGTTCCTGGTCTTGAAGGACGCCGCTCTCGCCGAGGGCATCCACCTCGACATCCAGGACTTCACCGACTATTCCCAGCTCAACCCGGCGCTCACCAGCAACCAACTAGACCTCAACCAGTTCCAGCACATCGCGTACCTCGCCAGCTACAACGTGGAGAAGAAACAGGATCTTGTGCCGATCGGCGCGACCGCGATCTACCCGCTCGGACTGTATTCCTCCAAGTACACCGCGACGGGCGATATCCCGGCCGGGGCGACGGTCGCCGTGCCGGACGACCAGACCAACCAGGCCCGCGGGTTGCAGGTGCTCCAGTCGGCTGGGCTCATCGTCCTCAAGGCGGGTACGCCGAGCCTCTTCGGGCAGGTAGCCGACGTGGACACCGCCGCGTCGAAGGTCAAGGTGACCGCGATCCAGGCCGACCAGACGCCGCGGTCGCTGGACGACCCGAATATCGCTGCCGCGATCATCAACAACGACTACATCGCTGACACCGGCATCTCGCCCGCGGACGCCATCACCCAGGACGACGCCGGGTCACCGGCCGCCGCCCCGTTCATCAACGTCTGGGTCGCGCGGAACGCCGACAAGGATCTGCCCCTCTACGCCGAGATCGTCCGGCTGGCGCACAGCGACGCCTGGAACCAGGCGCTGCTGGACAACTCCAAGGGGACGGGCGTCCTGGTTGACAAGGCGCCGGCGGCGCTCCAGCAAGTGCTGGCGGACGCCGAGGAGCAACTGCGCACTACCTGAGTCATCGTTGTACGATGGGCAGGTTATGACAGCAGAACCCCTGATCAGCTTCGCCCACGCGAGCAAGACCTTCGTCACGAAGGACAAGACGGTGCGGGCGGTGAACGATGTGTCGCTGGAGATCCCGGCGCGTGAGATCTTCGGCGTCATCGGGCACTCCGGAGCCGGCAAGTCAACGCTGGTCCGCCTGGTCAACGCGCTCGAGACCGTCGACTCGGGCACGGTCCGGGTGAACGGTACGGACCTGGGCGGGCTGGGCGAGAAACAGTTGCGGAGGCTGCGCGCCGACATCGGCATGGTGTTCCAGCAGTTCGCCCTGTTCTCGGCCAAGACCGTGGCGGAGAACGTCGGTTACCCGCTGAAGCTCGCCGGCTGGCCGAAGGCCCGGCGGGCGGCCCGGATCGCCGAGATGCTCGACTTCGTCGGCCTGGCGGACAAGGCGGGGGCGTACCCCTCACACTTGTCCGGCGGCCAGAAACAGCGGGTCGGGATCGCCCGGGCGCTCGCCCACTCGCCCCAGATCCTGCTGGCCGACGAGGCGACCTCGGCGCTCGACCCGGAAACGACGGGGGACGTGCTGGGCCTGCTGCAGCGGGCGAACCGCGAACTCGGGACCACAATCGTTGTCATCACCCATGAGATGGGCGTCGTGCAGAACATCTGCCACCGGGTGGCGGTGATGGAGGCCGGGATGATCGTCGAAACCGGGCCGACGTACGACGTGTTCGCCCGTCCCGCTCACCCGACCACCCGGCGCTTCATCCAGAACGCGCTGCACTCGCATCCGGCCAAGCCGGTGACCGACCGTCTGCACGCGGCCCATCCGGGCCGGCTCGTCCTCATGACCGTCACGGCGGGATCGTTGGATTCCGAGGCTTTCAACCTGGCCCGGATCGCGGCCGGACGCCACGTCGTGTCATCGATCGTGTACGGCTCGATCACCGAGGTGGCGGGCCGCCCGCTCGGCAACGTCGTCGTGGAAATGGTGTCCGATTTGCCGGATCCCGCCGCCGGGCAGACCGCCATCGACGACCTGCTCGCCCAGCTGGCGGCCGACGGGATCGGGCTCGCCGACCTCGGGACGGCGGCCGCACCGCTGGACGACCCCGCCTGGGCCGAACTGTCCGGGGAGGAGACGACGCTGTGACCCTGCTGGAAAACACCTGGAACGACTACCTGGCCGAGACCTTCCGGTCGAGCCTCGGCGAGACCCTGCTCATGGTGGCAGTGACCCTGCTCATCGGCGGGGTGATCGGACTCACCCTCGGGCTCGCCCTCTACGGGACGCGCCGCGGCGGCCTCCTCCAGAACCGGGCGGTCTACACGATCCTGTCCGTCATCGTCAACGTGATCCGGCCGATCCCGTTCGTCATCTTCATCACGGCGGTCCGCCCGGTGACGCTGGTCGTGATGGGCGCGTACATCGGGACGGTCCCGGCGATCTTCCCCATGACCATCGTCTGTTCCGTCGCCACCTCGCGCATCGTGGAGCAATCGCTCGTCGCCACCGATCCGGCGATCGTCGAAGCCGGCCGGGCGATGGGCGCCTCGCGGGCCCACATCCTGTTCCGTATTCTCGTCCCCGAAGCCCTCGCCCCGCTCATCCTGGGCTACACCTTCCTGTTTGTGGGCGTGCTCGATCTGTCCGCCATGGCGGGCGCGGTCTCGGGGGGCGGGCTTGGCCAGTTCGCGCTCTCCGACGGCTACCGCCGGTTCAACGACCTCGTGACCCTCGTCGCCGTGATCGCCATGATCATCCTGGTGCAGTGTGTCCAACTCATCGGGAACGGGCTCGCCCGGCTGGTCCTGCGCCGCCGGTAGGGCCGGTAGGCTAGACGTATGTCGCGTCCCGTCACCCGGTCAAAGAAGGCGCTTGGCCATGTCATCGCCACCGTCCGGGCGTTCGGCGGGTTCACGCTGCTGCTGACGAAGAGCCACAAGGTGGTGTACGCCTCGCCGCTGGCCAAGAGCCTCGTACCCCTGGCGGGCGACGTCCTGGCCCACGCTGAGCTCGCGGCCGTGGCCGACGAGGCGTGGGCCTCGCGGGAGCACATCGCCCGGCCCGTCCACCTCACCACGCTCGGACCGTACGTGGACGTGGTCATCCAGGCCGCAGTCGTCGAGGCGCGCTGGGTGGTCCTCAGCGTGACCGACCGGACGGACGAGGTCCGCTCGGTCCAGATCCGGCGCGACTTCGTCGCCAACCTCGGCCACGAGCTGCGGACCCCCGTCACCTCGCTCGGGCTCATCGCCCAGGCCCTCGCGTCGTGTGCCGCCGAGCCGGCCTCGGTCGAGCACTTCGCGGGACGGCTCACCCGGCTGGCCGAGCGGCTCGACCAGTTGACCGACGAGATGCTGGCGCTCGCCCGCGTGGAGGACGGGACGCCGACCCGGGTGCTCACCACGACGACCGTGCGTACGCTGGTCGACCGGGCCGTCGCCCAGGCCCTGGAAACGGCCCGCAGCCGGGGCGTCAAGCTCAAGACCAAGCTGCGGTTCGACGCCCAGCTCCTGGGCGACGAGGAGGCGCTCGTCACGGCCCTGGAGAACCTGTTGTCCAACGCGATCCACTACTCGCCCAAAGGCTCGCGGGTGACCATCGCGACCCAGGCGGGGGAGGCCGGGGGTACGGTGGCCATCGACATCCTCGACCGGGGCATCGGGATTGCGGGCGACGAACAGGAACGGGTCTTCGAGCGCTTCTACCGGGCCGACGCCGCCCGGTCGCGGCGGTCGGGCGGGACGGGACTGGGGCTCGCCATCGTCAAGCACACCGCCCTCGCCCACGGCGGGAGCGTCGGCCTGGTCAGCCAGGCCGGCTCGGGGTCGACGTTCACCCTGACGCTGCCCGTCCTGACTGCACCACCGGGGGAGGCCGGATGACCCGCTTGCTGCTGGTGGAAGACTCCGAAGACGTCCGCGAGACGCTCGCCTACCTGCTCACCCGCGAGGGGTACCAGGTCCACACCGCCGCGGACGGCGTCAGGGCGCTGGAGGAGTTCCAGGCCTTCGACCCGGACCTCATCCTCCTCGACCTCATGATCCCTAAGGTGACGGGCATCGAGGTCTGCCGGACCATCCGGGCCGCCTCCGACGTACCCATCGTGATGCTGACCGCCAAGGTCGGCGAGGCGAACATCGTCGTCGGGCTGGAGTCGGGGGCGGACGACTACATCACGAAACCCTTCTCGACCGCCGAGTTGCTGGCCCGGCTGCGGTCGCTGCTCAGGCGCCGCCCGGCGGATGAGCCGGCCCCGGCGAACCTGACCGTCGGCGGGCTCACGATGGACACCGGGCGGCACCGCGTCAGCGTGGACGGGGTGGAGGTGGCGATGCCGCTGCGCGAGTTCGAACTCCTGGAACTGCTCCTGCGCCACGCGGGCCGCGTGCTCACCCGTCAACAGATCATCGAGCGGGTCTGGGGTTCGGACTACTTCGGCGACACCAAGACCCTCGACGTCCACGTCCGGCGTCTGCGCGCCAAAATCGAGCCGGATCCCGACCAGCCGGCGCGGCTGGTGACGGTGCGCGGTCTGGGCTACCGGCTGGAGGAAGTCCCGGTGGCATGAGGGGACGGATTCCTCTACAGTGGGCTAGGTGAACGACAAGTGGTACGACTATTTCTGGACCTCGCCCCCGGATGCCCCGCCAGGCTTGGCCTTCGGCCAGTTCACGCCGGCCCACTTCACGGCCCTCGGCCTGGTCGCCCTCGGCGTGGCGGCGATCATCTGGGCGTACCAGCGCGCTTCGGCCCGGGGGCGGCGGCGGTGGCGGGGTGGCCTCGGGATCGCCGTCGGGGTCATGGAGGGGTTCCGCCAGGTCTCGTTCATCGCGTTGGGCATCTACACCCCCGCCATCCTGCCCCTGCACGCCTGCGCGGTGGCGACCTTCTGCGTCATCGCCGACGCCCTCCGCGTCAACTCCTGGGCGCGGGAGTATCTCTACGCCGTCGGGACCTGGGGACCGCTCGCCGCACTGCTGGTGACCGACTGGTTCGCCCAGCCCATCTTCAACATCTTCACCTGGCAGGCCTTCGCGATCCACGGCTGCCTCCTGGCCTACCCCCTGATGCTCCTCGTCAGCCGCGAATTCCGGCCGTCGTGGCGGCAGCTCTGGAAGGCGGCCATCATCCTGGTCGTCGCCGTCGCGGTGTCGTTGCTGGCGAACCACCGCTGGGGGACCAACTTCTGGTTCCTGGCGACCGGCGCCGCCGGTTCGCCGCTGCAACCGATCCTCGACATCGCCGGGCCGGCCTACATCCCCGTACTCGTCCTGCTGCTCGGTGTCTTGTGGACGGCGATGTACCTGCCGTGGGTACGCCGACAGACTGCGGCGTCCCGGGCCTAGGTTCTAGAACTCAGGACTCGGCCGGCGGGAACGCGTCGCGCCAGCGTTGCCGGGTGAGGAGGCGCCACACTCCCGAGGTCGGGATGTCCCGCCCGGTGGCGGCGTAAAACAGGGTCGAGTCGTCGAAGAGACACCCGTTCTGGTCGGCGAAACCGGTGTGGGTACCCACCATGACGATCTCGTCGCCGCGGCGCAGTTCCTGGGTTTCCGCCGGCAGCCGGATGATTTCTGGCCCCCGGATGAGCATCAGGGGGTACGCCGCGATCAGCTGGGTCCGGTCGCGGGGCGAGCGGAACAGGGCGCCCAGTTCGAGGGGCCGCCGGGCGAGCCAGCGGGCGACGGCGGGGGTACCGGTGTCGGTGATCCACATCCTGGTCGCGACGGGGGAGCCGGCGCCGAGCCGTTTGACGAGCCGGGTGGTCAGGTCGCGGGCGGCGTCGTCGTCGGCGGCCATGAGTTCCCGGATGAAGGACCACAGGCGCGGGGTGATCAGGTTGGCCACCGCCTGCTGGGCGACCAGGCGGGGCGGGAAGAAGACGGAGTCGGGGGCGAAGGCGTCCAGGAGCGGCAGGTGGGCGTGGGACTGCTGGCGGACGGCCAGGAAGATCCGGGGGTGGGTGGTCCGGACGTGGGCGGCGAGGGCGAGATTGACGGTGTCCGACTCCGCGCCCGCGATGACGGCGTCCACGTCCGCGCACTCGACCTCGCCCGCGGGATCGACGACGGTGGCCGCGTACCCCTCGCGGCGCAGGTCGGCGGCGATCTCAGCCCCGAACGGTCCGTCGGCGATCACGAGCCAGGTCGTGACCTCCGGGTGGATCTGGACCGGCGGGAGCGACGTGCCCGTGCCTGCCATCAGCCAGGTGATGAGGCGGAAGGCGTAGGGGCGGCGGAGGGCCAGAATGAGGTAGTTGCCGTACTCGTCGAACGGGTTGATGATGGCTGTCGGGGCGAAGTCGGCCATGGCGTGGGTGGTCGCCGGGCCGGACGCGCGGGCGATGACGGGCAGGCGCGGGCGCAGGAGCGAGCAGGTCATCACGACTTGGAGGTTGACCTCTTCGTCACCGGTCACGGCGATGACCGCCGTACAGTCCGGTTGGCCCAGCCCGGCGAGACCGAGGGCCGACGGGTTGCGGGCGTCGCCACAGACCCCGGGCACCTCCTGGCGGAGCAGATCTGTCGCCAGGCGCTCGACCGAGTCCGCCTTGAGATCGAGGACGACGACGCGCCGGCCGAGGCCGTCAAGGGCTTGGGCGATGGTCCGCCCGATGTACCCGTAGCCCACGATGATCGTGAACGGCTGGCGGATGTGCGAGATCGTCCGGCGGACGGCCTGCGAGGTCCGGGCGGCGCGAAAGGCCTGGTCGTTGAACAGGAACATGAGTCGGGCGATGGTGTACGCCCACCCGATGACGGACATGTAGATGAAGGACACGACCCACCAGCGCTGGTAGACGGAGAAGGCGTGCGGGACCTCGCCGTACCCGATGGTCGTGGCCGTGATGGAGAAGACGTAGAAGGCCTCGAACGCGTTCAGGCGCCCCGAGGTCCCGTCGGGCTGGGGGTCGCCGGGCATGAGCGTCAGCCCGATCACGGCCACCGCCGCGATCCCGATGAGGAGCAGCAACGGCTGCCGCATCTTCCGCATGACGATGAAGATCGCCGTGGTGTTCGGTACCTCCGCGGGGATCGCCACCTCGGCGACGTGGAGGCTCCGGGAGCGGAGACGCCGGTTCCGCCGGCCGGTGGGCCGGGCCATCAGCGGCGCCGGAAAGTGGCGGTTTCGACAACGAGCAGGACGACGGAGACGATGTTGGCCAGCAGCGCCCCGCCGGATAGCGACACGGCGGTGGCCATCGTCGCCGGGGTCACGGGATCCTCGGTGGCGAGGCCAATTGACAGGACGACGGCCGCCGCGATGAGCTGGATGTCGGCCACCAGCGAGGTCGCCAGGTGGATGGCCCCGATCTGGGTCCGGTCGCCCAGTTTCAGGACGGTGGCGACGAGGCCAACGACGATTGCCGCGTACAATTCAATCGCGGAGTGGTAGTTCGCGTCGCCGAGATCGCCGACGAAGAAGCCGAAGTTCAGCGTGGCCGCCAGCAGGACGAAGAAACCAAAAAAGACCTTCTCAAGGCTCATGGGAACAAACTAGCACGTTGGCCCGTGGTTCCTTAGTCCCGGGCGCCGCCTGTCCGGCGGAGAACGCTCGACAGTTTCTCGGCGGCGGCGACGACGGCCGGGGCGTGGAGGCGCCCGGGGGAGCGGGTGAGCCGCTCGATGGGCCCCGACACGGAGACGGCGGCGATGATCTTGCCGCTGGGCGAGCGGACGGGCGCCGACACCGACGCGACCCCCGTCTCCCGCTCGCCGATCGACTGGGCCCAGCCGCGGTGCCGGACGCTGGCCAGGGTTTCGGCGTTGAAGTGGGCCTGGATGAGACCGCGCTGGATCCGGTCCGGTTCCTCCCAGGCCAGGAGAACCTGGGCGGCCGACCCGGCCTTCATGCTCAACTGGGCCCCGATGGGGACCGTGTCACGCAGCCCGGAGGGCCGTTCAGAGGCGGCCACGCAGATGCGGATGTCACCCTGGCGGCGGAACAGTTGCGAGGATTCGCCGGTGATGTCGCGCAGCCGGGCCAGGATCGGGCCGGCGGTGGCCAGCAACCGGTCCTCGCCGGCCGACTGGGCGAGCTCCCCGAGGCGCGGGCCCAGGACGAAGCGCCCGTTAAGGTCCCGCCCGACGAGGCGGTGGTACTCGAGGGCGACGGCCAGGCGGTGGGCGGTCGGCCGCGCCAGGCCAGTGACGGAAACCAGACCGGCGAGGGTCATCGGTCCCGACTCAAGAGCGGTCAAGACGGCGGCGGCCTTGTCCAGCACGCCAACCCCAGAAGAAATGTCCATATGCTGATACTACAGTCTTGCTATATGAGAAGTCTAGTGGGATAGTGGGGAAAGTCATCGGAAAGGAAGGAGCGTCATGGCGCGTACGCTGAGTCAGAAGGTGTGGGACGACCACGTCGTCCGGGCCGGGGCGGACGGTGAGCCGGATTTGTTGTACATCGACCTCCACCTCTGCCACGAGGTGACGAGCCCGCAGGCGTTCGACGGCCTGCGCGCGGCCGGGCGGCGGGTCCGTCGGCCCGACCTCACTCTCGCCACCGAGGACCACAACACGCCGACCCTGGATATCCTGGCCCCCATCGCCGATCCGGTCTCCCGGTTGCAGGTGGACACGCTGAGGCAGAACGCCCAGGAGTTCGGTATCCGGCTGCATTCGCTCGGTGACAAGGACCAGGGTGTGGTCCACATCATCGGGCCCCAGTTGGGTGTGACCCAGCCGGGCATGACCATCGTCTGTGGTGACTCCCACACGTCCACCCACGGCGCCTTCGGGGCGCTGGCGTTCGGCATCGGTACCTCGGAGGTCGAGCACGTCCTCGCTACCCAGACGCTGCCCCAGGCCCCGCCGAAAACGATGGCGGTGACCGTCACCGGCGCGCTGCCCGAAGGCGTGACGGCCAAGGACCTCATCCTGACCCACATCGCGCGCGTCGGCACGGGCGGGGGCCAGGGGTACGTCGCGGAGTACCGCGGCGACACCATCGCCGCCCTCACGATGGAGGGCCGCATGACCATCTGCAACATGAGCATCGAGTGGGGCGCCCGCGCCGGGCTGGTCGCCCCCGACCAGACGACCTTCGATTACCTGGCCGGCCGGCCGCACGCCCCGGCGGGGGCGGCCTGGGACGCGGCGGTGGCGTACTGGTCGACGCTCGCCAGTGATCCGGACGCGCGTTTCGATGCCGAGGTCGTGATCGACGCGACCCAGCTCACCCCGTTCGTGACCTGGGGAACCAATCCGGGCCAGGGGGTCGGGCTGGGGGAGCGCGTCCCCTCACCCGGCGACTTCGCCGATCCGGCCGAGCAGGCGGCCGCGGCGCGCGCGCTGGACTACATGGGTTTGGCGGCTGGGACGGCCATGCGGGACATCGCCGTCGACACGGTCTTCCTGGGCTCCTGTACGAACGGCCGGATCGAGGATCTGCGGCTCGCCGCGACCGTGCTCAAGGGGCACCGGGTGGCGGACGGTGTCCGGATGCTCGTCGTCCCCGGCTCGGCCCGCGTCCGGGAACAGGCGATGGCCGAGGGTCTTGACCGTGTCTTCACCGAGGCCGGCGCCGAGTGGCGGTACGCCGGGTGCTCGATGTGCCTCGGCATGAACCCGGACACCCTGGGCCCCGGCGAGCGGTCGGCCTCGACATCGAACCGGAACTTCGAGGGCCGGCAGGGCAAGGGCGGCCGGACCCACCTGGTCTCGCCCGCGGTCGCGGCGGCCACCGCCGTCCGTGGCCGCTTGTCGGCGCCGGCGGATCTGTGAGGAGGTAGCAATGGACAAGTTCACCACGCACACCGGGATCGGCGTACCGCTGCGGCGGTCCAACGTTGACACCGACCAGATCATCCCCGCGGTCTACCTGAAACGGGTCACCCGGACGGGGTTCGAGGACGGGCTGTTCGCCGCCTGGCGGCAGGATCCCGGCTTCGTGCTCAACCAGGCGCCGTACGACCGGGGGTCGATCCTCGTCGCGGGCCCGGACTTCGGTACCGGCTCGTCCCGTGAGCACGCCGTCTGGGCGCTCCAAGACTACGGTTTCCGGGTGGTCATCGCGCCCCGGTTCGGCGACATCTTCCGGGGCAACTCGGGGAAGGCCGGGCTGCTGGTGGCGACCGTGCCCGAGACCGTCGTCGAGGCCCTGTGGGCGGGGCTGGAGGCCGAACCGGGTCGGGAACTCACGGTCGACCTCACCGCGCGGACGATCACCGCGGGTGAGCAAACGTACCCGTTCGCGATTGACGACTACACGCGGTACCGGCTGCTGAACGGCCTCGACGACATTTCGCTGACCCTCCAGCACGCGGACGCCATCGCCGCCTACGAGGCCACCCGGCCGGTGTACAAACCGACGACCCTGCCGGCGCGGACCGCGGACTAACTTCGCCGCCAGGCCGCGCAGTACTCCTCGAACAACTTCACGGTGCGGTCCACGCCGTCTTCTCCGGCGATGGCCGCACCCAGTGCCGCCGCGCGCTGCTGGATCGCAGTACTCGTTGTCGCCTCGCTGAGCGCCGCCGCGAGGTTCTCGGCGGTCAGCCGGCTGAAGGGCACGGGGGCTGGCCCCGCGCCGAGATCGTGGACTCGCCGCCCCCAGCTGAACTGGTCGAGCGTGAAGGGTACGACCACCGTTGGCCGACCTGCGATGAGGCCGGCGGCGGTCGTCCCCGACCCGCCGTGGTGGACGACCGCGGCGACCTGCGGGAAGAGCCAGCCGTGGGGAACCTCCGGGAGGCAGAACAGGTTGTCGGCCACCTGGCCCCACCGGTCGAAGCCGGACCACCACCCCGTGACGACGGCGCGGAGCCCGGTCCTGGCGAGGGCGCGCGAGACGAGATCCAGCGTCCGTTCGGCCCGGCTCGGCATGCTGCCGAAACCGACGTACACCGGGGCCGGCCCGGCGGCGAGAAACTCCACCAGGCCGGCGGGTGGACCGGCGCCCAGGGACGGCGGCGGCGGCCACACGCCGGTGACGTGGAGGTGACTAGGCCAGTCGGCGGGCCGGGGTTGGAGGGCCGGGCTGAACGCGTAGTAGACCGGCATCCGCTCCTGCTCCCAGCGTTCCCACGGGCCGGCGAAGGGGAGTTGGGGAATGTGCAGCGTCCGCGTCCGCAGCACGTTGTCGTACACCCGCTGGTAGCCCCAGATGAGATACTCCTCGGACCACCACCAGTTGAATCGATTCCGCCACCGACCACGGTCCTTGCCTTCGCCGATGAGGTACGCCGGGAACTCCCGGGTGTGGTGGGCGGGGAAGAACATCACGGCCGCGCTGGGGATCCCGAGCTTCTCCGCGATGGTGTACCCGGCGATCCAGGTCAGTTTGAAGAGGATGGCGTCGACACCCTTGACCGCCTCGTACGCCGCCTCGCCCAGGTTGACGAGCAAGCGGTCCGCCTCCCGGTCGGCCCGCTTGGCGAGCCGCCGGAACCCGCCGGCCTCGAACGCGTCGACGTTGTTGGAGAGGAACACCTTGTACTCTTCGCCAAGGGGCGCGAACTCGATACCATAGTCGGCGGCCACCTGGGTAAAGTCCGGTTTCGCCCCCAAGATGACGCTATGGCCAGCCGCCTTGAGGCGGAGCGCCAGGGCGATGAACGGCTGGGTGTCGCCGCGCGTCCCATCGGTCAATAAAGCTATGCGCACTTTTTCCCCTTCAGGCCACAACTCATCACGAAACTTACCCCATGGTAGCGCAGTGGTAGCGCGGCGGGTGAGACTGGCGTTGCGGTTCCGTGCGCGTGCCGGAAGGCGTTACGCTTGAGGCATGAACGAGACCCTCGCCGAAGTTGGAGAGTTTGCTCTCATCGACCGCCTCACCCGGGACGTGGTCCGGGGCCCCGAGGTCAGTCTTGGCCCCGGCGATGATGGTGCTGTCATCAGCGTCGATGGTGCCCTGGTGATCTCGGTTGACGTCCTGAACGAGGGTGTCCATTTCCGGACGGACTGGGTCGCACCCGCCGATGACGGGCACCGGGCGATCGCCGGCGCGGTCGCCGACATCGAGGCGATGGGAGCGGTCCCGACCAACGTCCTCGTGGCCCTGTCGGCGCCACCGGACCTGGAGACGACGTGGTTCGACCGGTTCATGGCGGGCGTGTTGGAGGAGTGCGAGACCGCTCACGTGACGCTCGTCGGCGGCGATCTGTCGGGCGCGCGGGCGCTCGCCGCCGCGGTGACCGCGCTGGGTATGACGCGGGGCCGGCCGGTGATCACGCGGGCGGGCGCGCAGCCGGGCGATGCGGTGGCGATCAAGGGCCGGGTGGGCGGGGCAGCCGCCGGCCTCGCCGTCCTGGCGCGGGGCTTCCGGTCGCCCCGGGCGCTCGTCAGCGCGTACCAGCGCCCGCAGGTGCCGTACGGGGCCGGGGCCGAGGCGGCCCGGCACGGCGCGACCGCCCTGATCGACGTCTCGGACGGGCTGGTGGCCGACCTCGGCCACATCGCCGCCTTGTCATCGGTGGTCATCGACCTCGACTCGGGCACCCTGGACATCCCCGAACCGCTCCAGGCCGTCGCCCACGCCACCGGGAAGGACCCGCTCGATTTCGTCCTCGCCGGGGGGGAGGACCACGCCCTGGTGGGTACCTTCCCCTTCGGCGGGGTCCCGCAGACGTGGACCGTGCTGGGGCGCGTCCAGCACCTCGACGGCCGGGATCCCCAGATTTTGGTGGACGGTCAGGAGTGGCTCGGCGCCCGCGGCTGGGCGCACTTCGCCTGATTTCGTCGGTCCCACAACATCGGGGCCGGGCGGCGTGGGAGCGAGCCAGGCCCCGAGCCGATGGCGTATCCTCGCGGTCATGGCGAGTCGTACATCCTCTGGTTCTCGTACGTCATCTGGGCGTACCCCGCCGCCCCGCAAACCCCAGCGTGGGGTCCTGCCCACCCTCGGGCGGGGGATCGCGACGGTGTGGAACGCGGTCGGGAGCGGCCTGGGCAAGGTGGTCCGCGGGATCGGCCACGGGGCGAAGGACATCGACCCGGCCGTCCGGCGCGACGGGGCCGGGCTCACCATGCTGGCCCTCG
This sequence comes from Propionibacteriaceae bacterium, assembly GCA_031254155.1. GTDB lineage: Bacteria > Actinomycetota > Actinomycetes > Propionibacteriales > Propionibacteriaceae > WQYJ01. Next base: position 2,737 of record JAIRVA010000300.1, on the reverse strand, counting down.
GGATCGTGCTCGCCGCCGCCTTCTGGTTCCAGCTGCCGGGCGCGGTCGGGCGCGGGCTCCGGTTCGGGATCACGACCGTTTTCGGTATCGGCGCCTACGCCATCCCGCTCGTCGCGCTCCTCACCAGCGTCCTCATCTGGCGGAACCGCCGGGGGGGCGCCGGTGCGCGCCTGGTGCTCGGCTGGATCGCCGTCGCCCTCGGTTTCCTGGGCCTCCTGCACATCGTCCGGGGCCTGCCGCGGCCGGCCGACATGCCGGCGGTCCGGGCGGCGGGCGGGATCATCGGGTACGTCGTCTCGTCCATCCTGGCCGACCCCCTGACGGTTTGGGTGGCGGTCCCGCTCCTTGTCATCCTGACCGTGTACGGCGGCATCGTCGTCGTGGGCAAGCCCCTGTCCCAACTCGTCAGCGAGTTGACCGCCGGTGTCCAGCGCCGGCTCGTCCGCACGCCGCCGGCCGAACCGGCGCCCACCCAACTGCCCGCACCGGTGGCGGACTGGGACGATCCGACCGAAGCCTTGCCCGCGCCGGCGCCGGCAGCGCCCAAGACCGCCCGGGCGAAGACGCCCAAGCCGGCGCCCGCGCCCGAGCCCACGGGTCCCCTGCGGACCGACCCGGTCCTGGAACCCGGGGCGACCTACCATCTCCCCGCGCCGACGCTGCTCCGGGCCGGCGACGTCGCCCAGGCGAAAACCCAGGCCTCCGACGCCATCGTCGGCGCGGTCCAAGAGGTCCTGCGCGAGTTCGACATCGACGCCGCCGTGACCGGGTACACGCGCGGCCCGACCGTCACGCGGTACGAGGTCGAACTGGGTACGGGGGTCAAGGTCGAAAAGGTCATCGCGCTCACGCGCAACATCTCGTACGCGGTGGCATCCTCCGAGGTCCGGATCCTGTCCCCGATCCCCGGCAAATCGGCCATCGGCATCGAGATTCCCAACCGCGACAAGGAGATCGTCTCGCTGGGCGATGTCCTGCGCTCGCCCGTCGCGCGGGCGGATAACCACCCCCTCACGGTCGGGCTGGGCAAGGACGTCGAGGGCGGGTTCGTCGTCGCGAACATGGCCAAGATGCCGCACCTGCTGGTCGCGGGAGCGACCGGATCGGGCAAATCGAGCTTCATCAACTCGATGATCACCTCGATCCTGATGCGGGCCACCCCGGACGAGGTGCGGCTGATGCTCGTCGACCCCAAGCGGGTCGAGCTCAACCACTACGAGGGCATCCCTCACCTGGTGACCCCCATCATCACCAGCGCGAAGAAGGCGGCCGACGCCCTCGCCTGGGTCGTCCGGGAGATGGACCTGCGCTACGACGACCTGGCCGCGTTCGGTTTCCGGCACATCGACGACTTCAACCGCGCCGTCCGTTCGGGGAGTCTCCAGCCGCTGCCGGGCAGCGAGCGGGAGCTCGCGGCGTACCCGTACCTCCTCGTCGTCGTGGACGAACTGGCGGATCTCATGATGGTCGCGCCGAAGGACGTGGAGGATTCCATCGTCCGGATCACCCAGCTCGCCCGCGCCGCCGGGATCCACCTGGTCCTCGCGACCCAGCGGCCCTCGACGGATGTCGTCACGGGCCTCATCAAGGCCAACGTGCCGTCACGCCTCGCCTTCGCCACCAGTTCCATGACCGACTCCCGCGTCATCCTCGACCAAGGCGGGGCGGAAAAACTGGTCGGCCAGGGCGACGGGCTGTTCCTGCCGATGGGCGCCTCGCGGCCCCAGCGGGTCCAGGGCGCCTGGGTAACGGAGGACGAGATCCGGGCCGTCGTGGAGCAGGTGTCGGGTGAGGCCCAGCCGCAGTACCGGGAGGACGTGGCCGAGGCGACCGCGGCCCCCCGGGCGGTGGCCGAGGACATCGGTGACGACCTGGAGCTGGTCCTCGAAGCGGCCCGGCTGGTCATCAACCTGCAACTGGGTTCGACCTCGATGCTGCAGCGCAAGCTGCGGGTGGGCTTCGCCAAGGCCGGCCGGCTGATGGACATCCTGGAGACCCGCGGCATCGTCGGGCCGTCCGAGGGGTCCAAGCCGCGCGAGGTCCTGGTCAAACCGGACGACCTCGACGAGGTCCTGGCCGATCTGGGCGGCTGACATGGCGACCACCCTCAGCCTCGTCTCGCTCGGCTGTGCGCGCAACGAGGTCGACTCCGAAGAGCTGGCGGCCCGGTTCGCGGCGGCCGGGTTTGAGCTCGTGGCCGACCAGACCGCGGCCGAGGTCGTGGTGGTCAACACCTGTGGTTTCATCGAGGCGGCCAAGGCCGAGTCGGTCGAAGAGCTGTTGGGTCTAGCCGACGGGTCGCGGACGGTGATCGCGGCGGGCTGCCTCGCGGAACGGTACGGCGCGGAGCTGGCGGCGAGCCTGCCCGAGGTGGCGGCGGTGGTCGGCTTCGACGGGTACGACGACATCGCGGCCACGGTCCGCCGCGTCCTGGCCGGCGACCGCGTGCCCGCCCCCGTCCCGGCCGACCGGCGGCGTCTGTTGCCGGTCACGCCCGCCGACCGGCCCGCGTTCGACCCGGGCCGGGCACCGTGGGTACCGGCCGCGCGGACCCGGCTCTCCGGGTCGCCGCTGGCCCCCCTGAAGATCGCTTCCGGCTGTGACCGGCGCTGTGCCTTCTGCGCGATCCCGGCTTTCCGGGGCGCCTTCCGCTCCCGCTTCCCGGACGACCTCGTCCGTGAGGCCGCCTGGCTGGTCGGCCAGGGGGTGAAGGAACTGTTCCTTGTTAGTGAGAACA
>JAIRVA010000252.1 GCA_031254155.1 Propionibacteriaceae bacterium | reverse complement strand
CTCGTGGCCCTGGGTGTCATCCTCAGCGTCGGGGTGGTTCTGCGCGGGGCGGGCAGTGTCGCGGCGTTCGTCACCGGTCACCCCCAACCCACTGGCGGGCCGTTCACGGGTGTCCTCGTCGTGCTCCACCCCGGTGACCCCGGCGAAGCTATCGGGGCCGCCGGGCTTGATGCGGTTGCCTACTGGGTCACCGCCGTACTGCTTCTCAGCCTCGCCGCCTGGGCCGCCGTGTGGGTATGGCGGGCCTGGAAGCGAGCCGACAGGCACGCCGTGACCGATCCGCACCGTACCGCCGGGACCGCCACCCGTGACGAGATCACGAGGCTCGCCTCTAGCAAAGCCTTATTAAAACGGGGCGCGACACTGCGCCCGTCCATCGCCAACCCTGCACCCGCCGATGTTGGTTATCTGCTCGGCACCGGGCGGGGTGTCGGGGTGTGGGCGTCCGTCGAAGACTCGATTCTGCTCATGGGCCCGCCCCGCTCCGGCAAAGGCTTGCACATTGTGATCAACGCGATCCTTGATGCGCCCGGCGCGGTCGTCACCACATCCACCCGGCCCGACAACCTCACTGTCACACTCGCTGCCCGCCACCACGTCGGTCCGGTCGCCGTGTTCGACCCCCAACACCTCGCCGATGGGGTTCCCGCCGGACTGCGATGGTCGCCCGTACGAGGTTGTGCCCAACCGTTAACTGCGATGATCCGCGCCACCGGACTCGCCGCCGCGACCGGACTCGGCGGTACGGGGGTCGAGAACGGCGGCTTCTGGGAAGGGAAAACCCGTACTGCCCTCCAAACTCTGCTCCACGCCGCCGCCCTCGACCACCGTGACACCGCCGAACTGTATCGGTGGACCCTCGACCCCATGGCCGCCACCGATGCCGTCGCCATCCTCCGGTCCCACCCCGACGCCGCTACTGGCTGGGCCGAGTCCCTCGACGCGACGATCCACTCCGACCCGCGTACCCGCGACTCCATCTGGCAAGGCGTATCCCTCTCCCTGTCCGCCCTCGCCGACCCCCGCGTTCTCGCCACCGTCTCCCCTCGACCAGGGGAGGATTTCAACCCCGAACAGTTCCTCCAAGACAAAGGCACTCTCTACCTTCTCGCTACCGGGGCCGGTGCCGGGGCGTCAGCCGCACTCGTCTCCGCGTTTGTGGAAGACCTCGTGGAGACCGCCCGCCGCCTCGCCGCCCACAGTCCCGGAGCCAGACTCGACCCGCCGCTCTTGCTCGCCCTGGACGAGATCGGCAACCTCGCACCTCTACCGTCGCTCCCCATTTTGATGGCCGAGGGCGGCGGCACCGGTATCACCACCATGCCCGTCCTCCAATCCCTCGCTCAAGCCCGCGACAAATGGGGTGCCAACGCCGCCGGAGCCATCTGGGACGCCAGCATCGTCAAAATCATCCTCGGCGGCGCGTCCAGCCCCACCGACCTCCGCGACATTTCAACATTGATCGGCGAACGAGATGAGACCACCACATCCGACACCCGTACAGACGCAGGCGGACTGTCCACCCAACGCTCCATTCGCCGCGTCCCCATCATGCCACCAGAGGCCATCCGCACCCTGCCCTTCGGAAGCGGCGTCACCCTCCTACGCTCCGCTCGCCCCATCATCACCGACCTGAGACGTTGGACTAGCCGGAGAGATGGCAAACAACTGATTGACTCCCGCACCGCAGTTGAAACAGTCTTGCGTTAGTGACTCACCGCTTGCCGAGACTCGTGTCGAGAAGCGTCAACATGTAGTCTGCTACGAGACAGGCTTCCCGGATCACAAGACGGGCAAGTTCCACGGAAACTCCAGTGGGTAATGTGCGACCGTGCCCTGTTCCTTGAAGATTCCGTAACTCGTTGATTGACTCGGCGATTTGCCACGCGGACTGATGAACTCGACGAATCGCTTCGAACCCCTCAATAGATGTGTCGACCTGTGATGGCTTGATCTCAAGACGTTCACGGGCAAGGGAGATGATCTCAGCGAAGTCCGCGTTCCTTCGGGGTGGACTTGAGTATTCCTCCAACACAAACTTACCCACTGCCTCCAGTAGATCTTTCGTGGTGCCGATCATGAGTGCTGGATCGCCTTGAGCGTTTCGGAGACGAGCCAGTTGCTCATCAAGCGCCCGGCGACCACCAGTGGACATGTCAATGTCACCCGCAACCCGGAGTTGGCCATCATCGCTGAGGCCGAAACCAGCACTACGGAGCGCTGCTTGCAACCGTGTCTCGTTCTCAGACTGCTCTTCCTTCTCAACACCGATAAGCGCGTTGAGTCGCAGTTGCACCAGTAACTCATCCACGAGCTGACGCGCGGTTGCTGGACGCTTCCGAGCTTCGGCGAAAGCGTCCAGTACACGAGTCTCTTTGTTCGGGCCTTGCATCGCTGGACCAGGCTGGTATCCATCGTCAAGACCAGCCATCACGAACACTCGCGAAAGGGCTTTGTGGCTCGGGCCGTCTCCGCCGTGGAAGAATGCGGCAAACGCTCCAGCAACCTCACTGCCAACAGGGGCCTGATCAGGCATGGTGCACATCCTTTCGTGCTCGTCCTCCAATTGATTATCTCAGCATCGAAACGGAGCGTGGATGATGCCGCGCACCTGCCTGGTGAACGCGGCCCGTCCGGGATGCCGCCTGACACCGAGGAAACTACAGATGCCTATCAAGACTTCCACTTCCATGTCGGGGTTCATTGCTTCGACGCCGCAACTGTCGCGTACTGAGAACGGGGATGCGCGCATGTACGCGAAAGTCGGCCAGGAGCATATGATCCGTAACCCTGACGGGAGTTTCGCCTCCGGCGAGACGACTTTCCATGATCTGGTGGTGTTCCGCCGGTCGGGGGAGAACGCCGCCGAACGGTTCCGCAAGGGTGACAAGTTCGTCGCCGAGGGCTACCTCCACGCTTACACCGTGACCGATGATGACGGCATGATGAGTGGGCGTGAGGAGTTCGTCGCCACGAAGATCGGCCATGACTTGGCTGTGACCCGCTACACCGTGGACCGTACGCCCCGTGTCCAACACGGTCCGACCAACCAGGTCACCAGTCCGTACCAAGCCCCGCCCGTTGCCCCCGCTGTGGTGAGTCTGTGAGGGGGCGGCGATGACTGAGCACACACCCGACGGGTTCACGTTCGATGACCTGGAAGACTACGACCCGGCGACAGACGAGACGACTAACGCGTCCGCGTCGGATGGTCCGCCGCACCCGATTGTGTGGGCGGCTTTGTCGTCGGATGAGGGCGAGTACGAGTGGTTGCGTCTCAACGACTGGGTTGAGGACGCGCGCCACGTGTTCGCGGTCCCCGCGCAGATCATCCCGCCGTTCTGGCACCGCCACCCGCCACTGGTCGAACACCTGTCCGCTCTGCACACCCACTGGCTGGCCGCGTACGATCCCGAGCAGCACGGGTCCGCGCCGTTCGGGTGGATACGCGACCTGGACGAGTGGAAACTGCGGGCGCGGGAACTGGTCGCCATGCTCGGTACTCGTATCGACGCCGACCGACCTTACAAGCTCCCGCTCTGGCCTGGCGAACCAACTCCCGATCCCGAGGAGGTTCCGCCGCCGGTCAACCTGGCTGACCGGTACGACGATTTCGTCACCTACGTCCTGTGGTGGGTCGAACGCCGTCGCGTCCTCGAAGACCGTTACTACGCGATCATCGCCCACACCGCCGACCGCGAGTTGGATGCGGTGTGAACGACGACCGGCATCACAAGCGGCGTTCCGCGTGCCGTACCGAGCAAGAACGCGGGCTGCGTGTCACGACCACTCGACGGTCTGAACCCGATGTGGAGGCGTTGGCCAGGTTGGTGCGCCAGTTGGCGTTGGAGGACCCGCTCGGCCTCGCCACCAGCCACGACCTCGCCAAACTATCCACCACGTGACCCCGATCTGTCAGCCGCGAAGGCCGATCAACCAGTAGCATAGGAGTACTGCACGTCACCAGGGTGTAGCAGTCGTGTTTGCGGCGGCGACTCGCCACTGCGTACTGGCTCGGCCTTCGCGGCCCGAGACTGTCCTCTTTTCCCTTTACTGACACCCGGTATCACACAACGGTGACGTGCCCGACCGGGAAGAGGACCACATGACCACCGCCATCATTGAACCAATCGCGCCCACCACGACCGGTGTTCCGCCCGCTGACCGGGCCGAAGAACCCATTCGCGCCGTCTGCTACATCCGGGTCTCCACGAAAGAGCAGGCCACCAGGGGCGGGCGGGAAGAAGGGTTCTCCATCCCCGCGCAACGGGAAGCGATCCGCAAAGCCGCCGCCGATGCTGGGGCGCTCATCGTGGAAGAGTTCGTCGAGGCTGGGGAGTCGGGTACGACGATGGAGCGGCGTCCCGAGTTGAAACGGATGCTCGCCTACGTCCGCGACCACCAGGTCGACCGGTGCTATGTCCACAAACTGGACCGGCTCGCCCGCAACCGGGAAGACGATGTCGCGATCAACCTGGCGTTGCGTCAGTGTGGGGTCACTTTGGTGTCGTGTACGGAGAACATCGACGCGACCGCGACTGGTGCGCTCGTCCACGGGATTATGGCGTCGATCTCGGAGTTCTATTCCCGCAACCTGTCCAACGAAGTCAAGAAGGGTTTGCGGCAGAAGGCCCTCAACGGTGGTACCCCGAACCGGGCACCCTTGGGCTATTTCAACACTCGTGCCCGCGATGCGGCCGGTCGTGAGTACCGTACTGTCGAGGTCGACCCGGCCCGCGCGCCTCTGGTCGCGTGGGCGTTCGAAGCCTATGCGACTGGCCAGTGGACACTCCGGGACTTGGCTGACGAGTTGACGTTGCGGGGGTTGACGACCGTACCGACGAAGAAGCGACCAGGCAAGCCTGTTGCTGTTTCGACGTTGCAGGCGGTCCTGCGCAACCCGTACTACACCGGGGTGTTGTTGTACAACGGTGCCCGTCACCGGGGTACCCACGACCCGCTCGTCAAACCCCTCGTGTTCGAGAAAGCCCAAGAGGTCCTCGACTCCCACCGGGGCTGTGACGCCCGGCAACGCAAACACCCCCACTATTTGAAAGGGCTGATCACCTGCCAGTGCGGGGCGAAGATGAGCATCGAACTGTCCCGGTCCCGCAACGGCGACATCTACCCGTACTTCTACTGTCTCGGCAGACACCGCAAGCAAAACCACTGCCAGATGCAGGCCATCCTCGTGTCCACCGTCGAACGGCTCGTCGAAGACCACTTCGCCCAGATCAGTCTCACCCGTGAACTCGCCGAAGCCCTCGAAGACATGGCCATCGACATCTTCTCCACGATTGATGACCAGTCCGCCGGAGAGCGCCGCCAACTCGACCAACGCCGCCGCGACCTGGAAGACGCCGAGCTGAAACTCATCCACATGTTCTACGATGACGCAATCACCATGCCCGCTCTTAAGAAGGAACAACACCGGGTTGCCACTCAACTCGCCGAAGTGACCGCCCGCCTGGACGCCTATCAGGCCGGATGCGACGACGCGAAACTCCGCATCAAGGCATACCTGGCTCTCGCCGCCAACTGCGGGCAGTTCTACAAAACCTGCGACGACACGAAGAAACGGCTGTGTTACCAAGCTTTCTTCACCCAGATCACCATTACCGAAGACCACCGCGTCGAGACCCAGTTCACCGGGGCCTACGACACGATCATGGACCCCGAAGTCCGGCTTCACGCCGACTACTGGCAACGTACGAAACAGTTGCATCCGGCCATCCTGGACCAGGATGCGCCACGGCCCGACGACATGCAGGGGTCAGTGGTTCGGATAAGCGAGGTTTGGTGGGTCTAGCTGGACTTGAACCAGCGACCTCTGCCTTATCAGGGCAGCGCTCTAACCGACTGAGCTATAGACCCGCGTCGGACCACTTTACCAAGTCGGCGGGGGAGGCTCAAGTTGACGGGTTCCACGGGGTCGGGCGCTCGGCCTGATCGGGTTCGCCTAACGCCGCCCGTGCTACCTCTACTCGGGCCGCAGGGCGGGCAGCACCAACCGGTCGTACACCGCCCGGACGGCGTCACCGTACTGCTCCGAAGCGATGGCCAGGACGTGCAGGTCCCCGGTGAAGGCGTCCGCGTAGGACTCGATACCGGCGTCGGTCAGCGCATCCGCCAGCCGCGCGGTCACGTACCCCCGCGCCGTCGCGCCCGACTCGACCACCGCCAGCAGCGTCAGCCCGTCCTGCACCCGGACGGTGTCCGGCTGGAAGATGGCGTCGATATCGGCCAGGATGTCGTCTAGTTTTTCGGCCAGTCGTGCGCTTGGTACGACCATCGTCCAGGTATCGACCCCTGTCAGCGCCAGATCGACAATCAACTGCGCGTCGCCGAACAACCCCAGCAGGGCCGGTGCGATCCCGAAGGTACCGCACCATTGCGCCTTGTGCACCGTCACGGCGGCGTACCCCGGCTTGCCGGCGATCCCGAGGATCGGTACCTCGCCCGGCTCGATCTCCGGGACCGACTCGACCCACGTCCCCGGGTGGTCGGGGTTGTTCGTGTTGCGGATGTTGATCGGGATCCCCGCCTCGCGCACCGGCGTGATCGCGTCCTCGTGCAGGACGGTCGCGCCCATGTAGGTCAGTTCGCGCAGGGCCACGTACGACACCCGCTCGATCGGTGGCGGCGACGTGACGAGGCGCGGATCGGCCATGAGGATGCCGGACACGTCGGTCCAGTTCTCGTACGCGGCCGCCCCCGTCGCCCGCGCCACCAGCGCGCCGGTGACGTCCGATCCGCCGCGGGACAGCGTCTTGATCCGGCCTGACAAGGTGGAACCGTAGAAGCCGGGTATGACGGCGTGGTCGAGTCCGGCGAGCGCCGCCTGCAAACGGGTATTCGTTTCTTCGGCCAGGAACTCACCGTCGTCGGAGAAACACACCGCCGTCGCCGCGTCGACGAACGGCCAGTCGAGATGGGCCGCGAGGATCAGCGAGTTGAGGTACTCCCCGCGCGACGCGCAGTAATCCTCGCCCGCGCCGTTCTGGAGGTGGGACTCGATGTCCAGGCAGCAGGCGTCCAGGTCTACCGTCACCCCCAACCCCGTCGCGATGTCGGCGAAACGCTGTTTGATCAGGTCTAGCGTCGGGCGGAAGTCACCCTCACGTTCGGCGTACAACCGGTACAGCAGGTCTGTGACCTTGGTGTCCGAGCTATGGCGCTTGCCGGGCGCGGACGCGACCACGTAACGCCGGTCGGGGTTCGACCGCAGGATCTCGACCACCTTGGTGATCTGTTCCGCGGTCGCCAGGCTCGAGCCACCGAATTTTGCTGCAATATGCATGAATTGTTACCCTTCAACTCGTGGGGAGGCGTGCGAGCGCGCCGACAAACCACAGTACAGGTTAGCCCAAGCGGTACCCACGGTACGTACAACAGCCGGACTGTGGCTTGTCAGCAACGCCAGTGCATTAGCTGCGCGCCGGAACCCCGAACTCCCGCAGTGCCGTCTCCAACAGCGCCATCGTCGCCGGGCTGGCGTCGACGAGCGGCAGGCGCGGAACGCCAAGTTCCCAGCCGAGCAGGTTCATGGCCGCCTTGACCGGGATGGGGTTGACTTCGGCAAACAGGGCCTTGATCAGGGGCAACGTCCGCATCGCGAGCTCGCGCGCACCGTCGAAGTCACCCGCGAACCACCGTTCCGTGACCTCGTGGGTCTCCCGCGGGACGACGTTGGACAGCACCGAGATGACGCCCAGTCCCCCCCAGGCCAGCGTCGGGATGAGTTGCGCATCCTCGCCGGTGTAGAGGCAGAAATCGGGTTCGACAAGGCTCTTCATCGTCCCCATCTGCTCAATGTTGCACTCCTTGATCCCGATGTAGTTGGGGATCCGGCTGAGCTCGGCCGCCGTTTCGGGCGTGACATTGAGGCCGGTCCGTGAAGGTACGTTGTAGATGATGATCGGCAGCGACGTCGCCTCCGCGATGGCGGAGAAGTGCGCGACCAGACCCTTCTGGGTGGTCTTGTTGTAGTACGGGGTGACGGACAGGAGCGCGTCGGCCCCCGCCTCCTCGCAGCGGCGGGTCTGTTCGACCGCCTCCGCCGTACAATTCGACCCGGCCCCCGCGATCAGCGGGACCCGGCCGTGTACCATCTTGACGGCTCGCTCGATGACCTCGATGTGCTCGTCAATCGGCAGCGTGGGCGACTCCCCCGTCGTACCGAGGATGACCACGGCATCGATACCCTGGTCGATCTGGAACTCCAACAATTCCTCGAGCTTCTTATAGTTCACCCCTCCCGTGGGCGTGAATGGCGTGACAAGCGCGGTAGCAGCACCGCGGAACACTGGCTCTCTCACCGTGATCCTCCTTTCTGTGTGGCACGACGTGCCCCGACGGCAACGTCACTCCTCATCGTAACACCTACGGGGCTACGAACGGGGCTACTAGCGGATTGCGGATCGCCACACCGCTGATCACTTGGCTGGCATTGAGATCTTCTGTCCACAAGGTCTGGCAGCCCAGGCGGCTGGCGGACTGGATAATCATGGCGTCCCAGAGGGACAGTTGGTACCGTTGACGAAGCTCGGCGGCGGCCAGTACGTCGCTAGCGAGCGGCGAGTGGACATACCACTGAGACAATGCGCGGAGACGCAATAGCGCCTGCTCGTGCGTTAGGGGCCGAGCGATCTTGAACACAGCATTAACATAGAACTCCTGTAGCACCTGGACGCTGAGTGCGCCCTGACCAGTGCGAGCCAGCCGAAGGACCAGTTCGGCAGCGCGTTCATGCTTGTCACCAGCCGACGAATCATACGCGTACAACAAGATATTAGTGTCGACAAACTGCGGGGTCATCGGGAGTGCACCTCATCACGAGACCAGGTGACTTCCCCGACTTCCATCAGGCCAGCGGCCATGGCGGACTGTTCTCGCGCCCAGATGGTCTCATTGTCGGCGCTTTCGCCCAAAGCCGACTCCAACAAGGCGCTGACCAACCCTGACACGGAAGTATCTCGCTGGGCGGCCAGTACCCTCGCCTGCCGGACGAGGTCCGGCGGCATGGTGAGGGTGATGTTGCTCATGTGTTTCAGTGTACCACGAGAACACGATCTCATGACGAGCAGCGTTATCGGTTGAGCAGGTATCGCGTACCTCCGCCTTGCCGGGCGTGGAAGAATAGTCTCTATGGCACCTCTCCTGGCGACTCTTAATGACCGCATCCAGGCCGTGACGGGGATCGACCCCGAACTCCGGCCCGCGACGAAGCCGCAGTTCGGGCACTTCCAGACCAACGCGGCGCTGCGCAGGGGCGCTGAGCAGGGGCGCAACCCCCGCGCGGTCGCGGCCGAACTCACCGCCGCCCTGGACCTCAGCGACATCTGCGAACCGCTGGAGATCGCCGGCCCGGGTTTCATCAACATCCGGGTCCGCGCGGACGTGCTCGCCCGCGTCGTCACCGCGAATCTCCTTGATCCCCACAGCGGGATCGAACAGGCCGGGCAACCGCAAGCCGTCGTGGTCGACTACTCCAGTCCCAACGTGGCCAAGCAGATGCACGTCGGCCACTTGCGCTCGACAATCATTGGTGATTGCTTCACCCGTGTCCTGGCCATCCAGGGGCATCACGTCATCCGCCAGAACCACATCGGCGACTGGGGCCGCCAATTCGGGATGTTGATTGAACAAATTCGCGACGAGCAGCTCGACCTGGACACGCTCGACCTCGCGGATTCCGAAGCGCTGTACCTCCGCGCCAACGCCCATCTCACGGCCGACCCCGAGTTCGCCGACCGGGCCCGGGCTCGCGTCGTCGCTCTCCAGGGCGGTGAGCCGGAGACTCTGGCCATCTGGCAGCGCCTGATCGAGATCTCGGCAGCGGGTTTCGCGGCGACGTACTCCCGCCTCGGCGTCCTTCTGACTAGGGACGATATCGCCGGCGAGTCGAGCTACAATGCGATGCTGGCTGGTATCTGTACCGACCTGGAAGCCCGTGGTATTGCCACCATGGATAATGGTGCATTGGTGGTTTTCGTACCCGGTTTCGACGCCCCCGCGATCCTGCGGAACTCGGCCGGTGGGTACGGGTACGACGTGACGGACGTCGCCGCGATCCGGCACCGTCTCGACGATTTCCACGCCGACCGGCTCGTGTACGTCACCGACGCCCGGCAGCAGGACCATTTCCTCAAGGTTTTCGCCGTCGCCCGGCAGGCCGGCTACCTGCCGGACACGGTCGCCGCCGAGCACGTCGGGTTCGGGATGGTGCTGGGCGCCGACGGGACGCCGTTCAAGACCCGCGAGGGTACGGCGGTCCACCTCGACGACCTGCTCGACGAGGCCGAGGCGACCGCCACGCCGGAGGTCGCGCTGGCCGCGATTAAGTACGCGGACCTCAGCAACCAGCTCCACAAGGACTACGTCTTCGACCCCGCACGGATGACGAAGACCACGGGCGACACCGGCCCGTACCTCCAGTACGCCCACGCCCGCGTCTCCAGCATTCTCCGCCTGGCGGTGGCCGAGGGTGAGCAGCTGGACGACGCCCATTCCGTCGTCACCACTCTTGACAAGCCGGAAGAGCAAGCGCTGGCGCTCGCGCTCGTCCGTTTCCCGGAAGTGGTCGCCGAGGTCGGGGAGACGCTGCAGCCGCACAAGCTGTGTGGGTACCTCTACGATCTCGCGAGCCAGTTCTCGGGTTTCTATGAGCATTGCCCGGTGCTGAAAGCGGCGGGCGAGACCCGCCACTCCCGCTGCGTACTCGGCCGGGCGACTGCGCGAGTCCTGTCCACCGGCCTGGGCCTCCTCGGGATCGCCGCCCCCGAAACGATGTGAGGCCCGTACCCCTTCCGAAATCTGTGCGGTTGAGTACGGTAGACGGCATCCAAATGCCCACTCTAAGCGGGAACTCTTTCGCCCGCCGGGGTTGACGCGGGGCAAAACAGCGACCATACTCTTAGGCAGTCGAACGAACAAGTGTATCGCGTGACACATCAGGGGGCAGATCAACTCTCCCGTACTCCCGGCCCGTGGGCGGGGTGGTTGCTATCACTGGCGCGCTGGTAAGTTCGGGGAGGTACCGACGCGGGCCAGGTGTGAATTCGCCGGCCGGCGTCGGCGAAGTGTGGAGCGTGCCGCTGGACGCATAACCCGAGATAGGAACGGAGATGACACCATCATCCCTCATGGGGGGTTGGGTAGCTGGCGCCACCGTGCTGTTCTTTCTGCTCGTGTTCATCGGGACTGGGTACCGCATCCGCCGCGACCGTTTCCGCGCACTGTACATCCGCTACCGCCGGCTGCGCGGGCTTGACCGCGCGATCCGGTGGTTCCGGCTGCTCAGTATGGCGGCCGCGTTGTACATGGGCGTCCGGCTGGTCCGGTCGTGGCCCGGCTACCGCGCCCTCATGGTCGCCCCCAGCCTGGTCGCCGCCATCTGGATCGTCGGTGTCGTCGTCATCGATTTCCTCGTCCTCGGCACGTTGCGCGGTCCCGGCCGGCCGCCGGTCCGTACGTGGCGCTGCCTGCCGTGGAAGCCATTGTTATTCCTAGTCATCAATGGTATCGGGTTCTGGTACGTTCTCGGCTGGACCGATCCGCGCGCCGCCGCTGACGGGAAATCGCACGTCTTCCAGTGGATTTTGGACGGGGTGTACGACTGGAAGCAAGCACCTTTCCCCGGACCGTACTACACCAGCCCGCTGCGCGCCGCGCTGGCCATCGTTCTCGGCTTGGCGCTCGTCGGGTTGGTGGTCGTACGCCTGCGCCCGGCGTACCTGCCCTCGCCCAAGTACGCGGCCCTCGACCGCGGCTTCCGGTACCGGGCCATGCGGGACATCGTCCTCGGCGCGATGGGTGCCTTGTCGGCCACGCTCGCGCTGGTCAGCCTGCCCGTCGCGTGGTCGTACGGGACCGTTGGTCCGGGCTCGCGTGAACAATCATTCGTCGTGGCGGCGTCGTTCGTGGTGGGCGCCCTGAGCCTGGCGACCACCTTCTGGATCCTCGCCAACGTGGTCTTCCTGCCGGGCATGGTGGAACAGGCCGACCTGGTGGCCGTGGTCGTCCGCCCGGCCGGGCTCGCCCGGCCCGAGACGGTGAGCGTCATGGTCGACGTGACCGAAGCGGTGCCCGAGCTCAACGCGGGCCCCGTGATCGTGGGCGTCGGCGACGAGAATCCGCTTGTCGGACCGGGTCAGCCGGGTCCGCGGGTCTGGGAGCTGACGACGGCTTCGGTTGCGCCGGTCGTCGGCCCGTTCACGGATCAGTCGGCGGTCGACGACGAGGGTCTGGTGCCGGTGGGGCGGGTCCTGAGCCCGCAGAGTACGACGGCGACGACCATCGGCGGTGCCGTCGACGTGTCAGTCGGTCCGGGGGCCGGTGGTGTGGGTGGTACGGGTGGTACGGAGAGTACGGAAGGTACGGGTGGTACGGACGAGGCCGGGGGGCCGGACGAACAGACCGTGGTACCGGTCGCTTCGGTGGCCGCTCCGGATGGTTCGGTGGTCGAGCTGGCGGCTGCTCCGGTGGCCGCGCCAGTGTCGGGGTGGGGCCGCGTCGTGGGCTGGTGGCGCCGAGTCATGCTGGGGGTGGAACCGGCTGGCCAGCCGGGTACCGACACCGGTGGTACGCCGGCGGTCGCCGGGCTCACCGCCGGTGGCCAGGCCGAGAGACCGGAGTCCCCAGCCGGGGACGTGGCCGGTGAGTCCGGGGCGACCGGTGACGAAGAGAGTGGGACCGGCCAGCCGGCCAGCGAGTCTGCTGGCACGGAGTCGGTCGACGGCGCCGGGGTGTCGAGTCATCAGGCTGATGGTGCGAGCCAGGCGGCCTGTGGGTCTGACGTGGGTGGTGGGACCCGTGGCGAGGCCGCTGGTGAAGAGTCCGCATCTGGTGGAGACCGTACCGGTGACGAGAACCGTACCGACAGCGAACCGGTCGCGGGGGGCGAACCGGCAGCGGGGGGCGAACCGGCGGACCCTGACTCCGCCAAGTCCGGACGGGTTGACCGCGGACCGGGGTCGGGCGAGTCCTCCGCCGACCGTCCGGGGAGCTGGCGGCGGCCCGCGAAGCCGCCGGTGGCGAACCGGCCGGTGTCTGTCACCGCGGGCGCGGCGCGGTCGGACGCGGTACTGTCCAACGTACCGAATGCGCTTGTTGAACCCCGTGTGACCGTCAACTCGGACACCATCGAGCCGGCCGCCCCGCGCCTCACCTCAGATTCGGGCGAGTCGGCTGCCCAACCGGTGGTCACCGCGGACGTTGTCTGGCCAGCCGTGCCCAAGAAGCCCAAAGCGGCCTGGCTCCGGCGCCGGGAGCGGGCCGCGGCGGCGGCCGCAGCCAGGGCGGCAGAGGGCCGCGCGGGCGAGCCAACCGCACCAGTCGCGGAGGGTACGGACGGGCGCCCGGTACCGGGGGCGGACCAACTGGCCGAACCAACCGAACCGGCTAAGTTGGCCAAACTGGCCGAAGTGGCGGAGTCGGGCGACCCGGTCAAACTGGCCGAAGTGGCGGAGCCGGGCGTACCGGCTGAACTGGCCGAACCAGCCGACCCGGTCAAACTGGCCGAAGTGGCCGAACCGGGCGAACCGGCCAAGTTGGCCGAAGTGGCCGTACCAGCCGAAGTGGCCGAGCCGGGCGCGGGCTCGATGTCGGAAGCGGTCGTCAGCAAGCCCAAACGGCGGTGGCGGTTCGGGAGGCGCGACGCGGCGCCAGAGCTCACGGTGGCGGGGGACGTTGCCGGGACCGGATCGCCAGACTCCGCCGGTCCGGCTGCCCGTCAACCGGCGGCCGAACCGGGCGAACCGGGCGAACCGGGCGAACCGGGTGAACCGGGTGAACCGGGTGAACCGGGTGAGGCGGGCGAACCGGGTGAGGCGGGTGAGGCCGCGTTGGCCGGGGGAGCCGGCGAGGTGGCGATCTCGGCGGTGGAACCTGGCTTGGCGGGTCGAAGTGATGGCGGTGCGGGTAGTGAATCGGTCGTGGCCGGTGAGCCCGCCGACGGTGACGAGACGGTTGTACCGGACGAGACCGCGGCGGGGCACTCGGGCGATGGACCGGCTGAGTCGGCTGAGGCGGCGCGCCTGACCCCGGACGAGAGTCCAGACGTTGGCGGTGTCGCTGGGGGTACGGATGACCGTACCGACGTGGGAAGTGAACCGGGTGAGGCTGCGGGGTTGGTACCGGACGCGATGGCCGCCAGCCAGTCGGCTGGGGGGCCAGCCGAACCCGGTGAGTCGGCGGAGGCGGAAACTGTGCCGAGGGGTTC
>JAIRVA010000214.1 GCA_031254155.1 Propionibacteriaceae bacterium | reverse complement strand
TGTTCGCCGCGTCCTTACCGACGATGATCGGCCCAGCCGGGCTGACCTCCCACGACGACTTGCCCGGATCGGCCGGGAGCGTCTGGAAGGTCGGGTGAATCGGATCAATGTCCGCCGTGACGCCGTCTGCCTTCACTGTCGCGTCGTAGACACCGCTCTTGTTCGCGGTGTACGCGACGGTCGCCTGACCATTCTGATCTGTCTTCGCAATGGCCGCCGCCGTCAACTCGGGGCTCTGGTTGGCCGACGTGACCGTCGCACCCGGCACCGGGTTATCGAACTTGTCGTATGCCGTCACGAGGTAGATGTCCTGATCCGTACCATCCGGCATAGCACCGTTCTTGATGGTCTTGACCGCCACATGGTCCACCGGACCCGCCACGTACGTCGCCTTGTCGGTGGCCTTCAGCGTACCCGTCCGGCCTTCGACCGTGTAGGTGCCCGGCTTCTCGGAGTACAGCATCACCGTGCACGTACCGTCGTCACCCGTCGTACAACTCGCGCCGACCGTCGCCCCCGCCACCGGCGGGAACGTGATGACGGCACCCTTGACTTTGCTACCTCCGGCATCCGTCGCGGTCGCTGTGACCGTGAACTCCGTCCCCACCGGCTGGGTCGTCGTCGGCGTGATGGCCACCTGCAGATCGGTCACCGGGACCTGGACGAACGACAGTGACGCGGGCGACGTCGGCGGGGTCTTCCCGCCCACCGTCACCGGCACGTCGTACTGTCCCGGTTCAGTCGCGGTGTAACCCACTTTTGCGATCCCATTGGTGTCCGTCAGCGGGTTGACCGCCGTGCGGAGTGTCAGAGCGGCGGGAGCGGTCGCCACCACGGGGGCATCCGGGACCGGGTTGCCGTAATAGTCGTACGCGTAGACGTTGATGACATCCTGCGCCGACCCGTTGGCCTCCTGGCCGTTCGGGTCCACGACAAGGCGCGTCACATGCGTCTTGTCCAGCGGGTCGCAATCGGGACCCGTGGTGGTCGGATTCTCCACGCAGACATCGCCCGCGGTGAACGCGACCGTCTTCGGGCTACCCGTGATATTAGTCGCCACGCCCGCCTCGGGGATCTTCGCGCTGATGGTGTAGTCGTCACCGACCAGTTTGGCCGTCAGCGTCACCGAGCACTGTCCATTGTCGTCTGTCCGGCACGTCGTGCTGGACAGCGTCCAGCCCTGCGTGACGCTCGTCGTGACCCCGAAGGACACGACCGCGTCCTTGGCCAGTTCGTTGGTTGTGGTCCGGATCGTCGCCGTCGCAGTGTAGGTGTCGCCTACCCTGATCGGGCTCGCTGGCGTCACGACCAACTCCGAGTTCTCGGCCGACAGGTTCGCCGGCGAGAACCGGATCTCCAGCACGCCGCCGGAGGTGTCCTTGCCGGAGGTGGTCGGCTGCAGGTCGTCGATCGTCCCCAGCCCGGTGTAGACGCCGGAGCGGGTCGTCGTCCAGTAGACCATCGCCGTACCGGTGTTATTCGTCAGCGCGCTGGCCGTCGCCGGGTTCAGCAGGCCGGTGAGCGCACCGCCCGACTGGTCCACGACCTTGACTACCGCGTCCGGCACCACGTTGCCGTAGTGGTCGTACGCCCACGCCCGGGCCGAATCCTCCGCCGTACCGTTGGCTTCCTGGTCGTTCGCGACCATGTCGAAGCGGGTCAGGTGGTTGGGGTCGACCGGTTCGCAGTTGGCGACGCAGACCGCGCCGTGGACGAATTCGACCACAGGCTGCTGGCTCAGCGTCGTACCCTCGACCTTGGCCACGACCTTGTACTGACCAACCACTTTGGCGGTCATCTCACAGAGGTACGCGCCCGGCTGGGTGGCGTCGCGCACGCACGCCTGGACAATGGCGGTGTTCGGGCCGGAGGTCCCGGTCACGTTGACCGCGGCCGGAGCGACCCGGGTGACCGGGTTGCCGTACTTGTCCTTGAGCGTCACGGTCACCGTGACCGGGCTGCCGACGACCTGGGTCAACGGGTTGGCCGTCACCGACGACTGGTCTGGATCGATGGCGCCCGCTTGGAACGGGATCGGCTTGTTCGCTCCGACCTGCGTGCCGTCGAGCTTGGCCCACGCCTCGGGCGTGGCCGACGCGACCGTGGAGGTGAACTTCACGGTGTAGGTACCATCCTTGTTGTCGGTGACGTCCGACACCACGACGTCGGTGCTGGTCGAACCGAACGCCGTGCTGATCGGGTCGCAGGGCCCGCCGAACGCGTTCTTCGCCGTCAGCGTACCGGCGTACCCGGCCTCCGTCGGCCCGCCGACCGTCACCCAGTTCGTCATGGCCGGGTCCGCGGGATCGACGGCCGGGGTGACCGCGAAGCCGGACGCCGCCGGGTCGCACACCCGTGACGCCGTGAACGTCACCGGCTGCGGCGAGGTCCGGATCTCGGTGTCAACGCCGTCCTGCTTGATGCTGGCGTGAACCTTGACCGTTTCCGGGGCCGTGTCGCTCA
This sequence comes from Propionibacteriaceae bacterium, assembly GCA_031254155.1. Lineage (GTDB taxonomy): Bacteria > Actinomycetota > Actinomycetes > Propionibacteriales > Propionibacteriaceae > WQYJ01. The sequence goes on along the minus strand of JAIRVA010000214.1, from coordinate 14,109 downwards.
CCGTGGACTTGGCATTACCGGACCCGTCTGTGACTGAAGGGCCCGTCACGCTGGCCGTCGTCGCGGGCGAGTCTGTCACCGCGAAGGTGACCGTCACGCCCGGTACCGCGTTGCAATACTTGTCGGTGATGTGGGCCGTCGCAGTTGATGCCCCCGGAATCACGACCGACGCCGGGTTGACCTGCAGGTTCGTCGCCTTCAGATCCGGATCCGCACACGGTTCCGGCGGATTGACAACCTCCACGTCGTGGACGAACGGGATTGGCTCCTTGTTCTGGACCTGGACATTGTAGAGCAGCACCCAGGCCAGCGGGATGGCGGGCTTCTCTGCCGACGGGGCCGCCACCTTGGAGGTGTACTTGGCGCTGTACGTCCCGTTGGGGTTCGCGACCGGGGCACCGACCATCACGAAGCCCGGCGAGGCCTGGAAAACGACCTTACCCGCTTCCGGCTTGCAGAGGTTGTCGTACTCGTCGCGCGGGACCAACGTACCGGTGTAGTAGTTCGTACCGTCCGGCTCGCCGACGGTCACCCAGTTCACCATGTTCGCGGTGTCGGCCGGATCAGCGACCGGTGTGACCGAGAACAACGAGTGCTCCGGGGAGCAGGGGGCCACCTCGAACGTGACGGGAACCGGGGAGTTGGGGAGTCCAGCGCCCTGGTAGGTTGCCGCCACGTTGACCGTCTCGGCCGTCTTGTCCGTGACCTGGACGACCACCGTGCCGCGGGTAGCGGTCCAACTGGAGTCGGTCGGGCCCGTGATGGTCGTGAGACCGTTGTCGACGAACGTCGCCGCCTTGTTCACCGTGAGAACGATGGGCTCACCACCGATCCCGTTGCCGTACTGGTCGGTGAGGAGGGCCGTGGCAGTGGTCCGGCTCCCCACGGGCAGGTTCGTTGGGTCGACCGTCAGGCCCGAGCACTTGATGCTCGGGTCAATGCACGTGGGCGAGTACGGGCCGGGCTTGAACGGGATCGGCAGGTTGGTCCCGATCTGCGTGCCGCCCATGGTCACGAGGGCTTCGGGATCCGGCGAGGCCGTGGTCGAGGTGAACTTCGCCGTGATCGTCCCCCTCCCGTCGTCGACCGGCGTCCCGATCACCACATAGTCCTCGGTGGACTTGAACATGATCGGACCTGTGGGCTCACACGGCGCCACCCCGTCCGCCGACTGGAGCTTCAGCGTACCCGTGTAACCCGGGTCATTCGGGCCACCCGCCGCCACCCAGTTCTTCATCGCCGGATCGGTCGGGTCGGCGACCGGGGCAATCGCGAACGAGGAGTCCGCCGCCGAGCAGAGCGGGAGGCTGAACGTCACATCCGCCGGGGAGTCCTTGACATCCTGGCCGTCGTACTTACCCCACACCTGCACCGTCTCGCCCGTCTCGTCGGTCAGCTGGACAATTGCCTTGCTGTCGGTGTTGGTGGTGGTCGTGTACGCCTGTTGGGCGTTTGGAACGAACGTCGCGTGGCCGTTCACCGTGAAGACCACGGTCGCACCGGCACCTACGGGGTTGCCGTACCGGTCAGTGAGGTACACCGTCGCGGTGGACTTCTGGAAGATATCCAACGAGTTCGGGTCGACCGTCAGGTTGGAGCACTCCATACCGGGGTTCAACTCGGCCGGGTCGCAGGTGGGCACCGGGATGTCGGCCTTGAACGGGATCGGCAGCTTGCTCTGCACCTGGGCGCCACTGAGTGTCACCCAGGCCAGCGAAGTGCTCGAGGCCACGGTCGAGGTGTACTTCGCACTCCACGTCCCGTCAGGGTTCGGCGTCGCGGCACCGACCTGGACGAAGCCCGGCGAGGCCTGGAAGTTGATGTCGGCGGCCTTCGGCTTACAGAGGTTGCCGAACTCATCCAGCGGTACGAGGGTGCCCGTATAGAAACTCCCCCCATCGGGCTTGCCGACTGTCACCCAGTCCGTCCGGGTCAGATCCGCCGGGTCGACCACCGGAGTGATCGTGAACCGCGAGTTGTTCGGGTCGCAGTCCGTGGGAGTGAACGTCACCGGCTGTGGGGACAGGTTGATCTCGGTCGGCTCAGCCCCGAGATCCGCCAAGTCGGGCAGGGAGGCGTGGACCAGGACTTTCTCTGCCGTTTTGTCGGTCACCAGGGCGATGGCGTTGGAATCCTTGTCCGTCATCGCCGAGACCGGCATCGTCGCGTCACCGCTGGCCTGGAAAAACACCTCGTAACCCTCGCCGACCGGGTTGCAGTACATGTCCGTGATATAGGCAGTCGCCGTGGAGCTGGTGTTTACCGCGGTTGTCGACGGATTGACTGAGAGATTCGTCGGGGTCTTGCCATCACAAGTCGGCTTGGGGTCAGGTTCCTTGTGGAGGAACGGGATCGGCTCGTTCTTCCCCACCTGCGCCCCGTCCACCGCGACCGCGGCGGTCGTGTCGGCGGTCGCCACCTTCGAGGTGAACTTCGCGGTGTACGTGCCGTCGGCGTTGGCCGTCGTACCGCCCGTGATCGTGACGGTCGTGGCGGAGGCCGAGAACACGACCGTGTCCGGCCAGCACAGGTTGTCAAACTCGTCGAGCGGAGTCAGGGTGCCGGTGTAGCCGGGCTCAGTCGGCTCGCCCACCAGGACCCAGTCCTTGTGGTTGAGGGTATCCGTCGGATCGGCCGGGGGGTCCACGGTGAACTTCGAGTGGAGGATATTACAGGGGCCAGCGGTGAACTCCACCGACGCCGGTGAACCATTGAGGGCCTTGGCCGTACCGGCCTCGACGGCCGTTGCCGACAGTTCGTCGGGGTACTTGCCGGTCTTGTTCGACGTGATCGTCACCGAGCAGACGCCCTGGTCATTGGTCGTGCAGGTCAGGCTCGACAGCTGAGTCACCGGATCGGACACGTTGGCAAAGGTGATGACCTTGCCCACGACCGGATCGCCATTGACGTCGATGACGGTCGCGGTGGCCGTGATCGGCGTACCCACGAGCGCCGACTCCTTGTCCAGCGTCAGCGTCGACTTGGTCCAGTCGATGGCCGGGGCGTAAAGCACCGCGATGGTGACGTCCGAGCCGGTCGTCGGGGTGTAGGTGATCGTCACGCTACCGTTCGCCGCGGGGGCCGAGATGGTCGCGGCGACCGGAGCACCGGTGACGGTGTCCGCCACGGTGACGGTGTCAACGACCCACTGGTTGCTCGGAACCTCCGCGGTCACCGTGACCGGCGACCCCGGGGTGGCGGGGACGCCGTTGCCGAAGGTCCACTTCGTCGCGTCGGCCGCGATCTGTTGGTTGGCCACAGTGAACGTACCCGTACTGTTCGTCGTCTTGGCCGCCGGGCGGTACACCGCGTCGGCCACTGTGAGCCCGTAGTCCTCGATCTCGCCGGTGGTCACCCAGTTGGGCGCGCCCGACGAGTCCGCGTAATACTCATTGCTGGCATTCGTCGGCTGGGTCTGGGTCTGAGCCGACGCGTTGGCGCGGAACTGGACGTCGCCGGTGGTAGCGAACGGCGGGATCGGCCCGCTCGCCACCCCGCCCGTGATCGTCGGGGTCCAGTCGGCGGTGGTGTTCCAGGTGTTACCGCTGGCGAGCCAGCCGTTGACGGTGGCATTCGCGGCCTGGCTGCCGTTCAGGACACCGTCCAGAGTGTACGCCTGGGTGATCGCCACCGCGTTCAGCGGGGCATCGCCCAAAAACGTCTTGAGGAAGACGCCGTCGTCGGTGGCGTGGGCGGTGATGTCCGCCACGGGACCGGCGTACGCGCCGGGGGCCGCGCCCAGCCAGACCGGCACGTTGACGCCGTTGACGTGCGCCGGGACAGACGGACCCGCCAGCGGGTCCGCCGGGGCATCACCGTACGAACCGACGGTGGTGAAGGCAAAGCTCACGTCCGGCACCTGCTGGGCCGTGTTGATCTCGACCTTGGCGTAGTTCAGCCACTGGTCGGGCGAACTCACGGAATCAAGCGCGCCGAGCGGCGGGTCGGCCGAGCCGACAGGCTTGGCGCCGGAGCACTGCCCGCCCGTCGCGGTGGCGATAGTGCCCTCGTTGCAGTACACCGTCGCAGTGTTGGTCACCTTGACACCGGAGTTGTTGTAACCCTGTTCAGTCGAACCGGCCGCCCAGGTCAGCGTCGCGTTCATCGGCGTACCGTCGGCCGCCGCGATCTGGACCTGGACCGGGCGGACGTAGTAGCTGACGCCCTCTTCGTCAACGATGAAGGAGTACTTGCCGACGGAGTCGGTCTGCTTGACCGACACCAACGTACCACTCATGTCGTACAGGCCAAGCTTGACGTTCGGGATGCCCTTCTCGCCCGGATCGACCGCGCCGTTGCCGTTGGCGTCGTTGTAGATCATGCCCCGGATCACCTCGGCCAGCTGGGCGCCGGCGTCGTCGAGCACGTTGACACCGCCGGTGGCCGCCCCGGCCGGGATGTCATTGTTGCTCGTCGACCAGACCGGGCGGGCCGTGCCCCGCAACGGGTCGACCTTCACCATGCCGGTCGTGCCGTTCGTACCGCCGTCGGTCCCGACCCACTGCTGGGCCAGGGCGGAGTACGCGCTGTGCGGGCGGATGTTGGCGTTGGCGGCGAGCAGGAACTGCCCGTGGACGAAGGCGCCGCCCCAGATGAACTGGGCGTTCGACCAGCAGTACTGGGTGGCGGCGGGATCCTTGCGCAGCTTGTCAACGACGTAATAGCGCCAGGGGTTCTGGGCCGTGCCGTCGACGACGTTGCCGTTCGCGTCGCGGGCGGGTTCCATACGAACCAAGGACATGTTGCCATTACTCCCGGTGCAGGTGGTCCCGGTGTTGCCGGTGACCAGGCCCGTCCCGGAGTAGACGTACACGTTGCCGTCGGCGTCCATGGCGAAGTCGGCGGGGGCCTGCGGATCGCTGTTGCCCGTACCGTCAACGTTCGCGCGGACATCGACCCGCTCGGTGGGCACGGTGGTCATACCCGGCGTCCAGTCACCCGGCTGGATCGACCCGGACAGCGAGTACGCGCCCGTCACCGGGTCCCAGATCGAGAAAACCCAGTTGTTCTCTGTCGACTGGGCGGCCGAGTTCGAACCTTGATTGTCAATCGCGCCGTCGACCGAGGAGATGACGTAGAGCGCGCCGGTGTACTGGTCGATCTCGCCGCCAGTCGCGTTGCCGTTGCCAATGATCTGGTTGAAACCGGTGAAGTTGTAGCCCGCCGTGAAGTCATCGGGGGCCGGCATGCAGGACCAGTAGATGGTCGGATCCATCGATGTCACCCGGACGATCGGGGTGTAGCCGACGGCACACGACGCCGGACCCTTCGACCGGGGCGCGAAGTGATCCCAGTAGTAGACCGTGAGGGGGGCCATCGGATCAGCCCGCGTCCCACCGATGCGGCCGATCGCCTGCGACGTGAACGACAGGTAGTCGAAGTTGGTCGTACCACTGCTGACCTTCGTGAACGACATGGTGGCGCGGAACTCGTATGTCAGTAGATCCGACGCCCAGTTGTCCGCCTGCCACAGCGCTGTGAGCGAGGTACCGACCGCGTTGGAGGAGTTCATGTTCGTCGAGTCGGCCGCCCAGTAGACGTTCTTATTGTTCAACTCGTACTTCCAGTTCGCCTGCCAGTCGGTGACCGCCGTCCAGACCGGCGCGGTCGCCGTATGCGAGACCGGGTCGCCGCCGGCGAGCGCGGCGTTCGCAACCGGCGGGGCGGCAGCACCCCCGAGAACGAGACTCCCGATGGAAAGGACGAAGGAGGTCAGGAGAGCCGTTGGCTTCGCCCATCTCCGGTAGCGAGCGGCTGAGATAGTAGTCGTATCGTTGGTTGTCTTGGGCGACATTGCAAACCCCCACGTGTGTGCGTACTGGTCATACTCCATGCCGGCATGGTTCTCGTCCAGAGTCGCACCCCGGCACCGCAAGCCCGCGCTTTCGGTAGGACTCATCCTACGTTATGGGCTATCCTGGCGCAACCGGAATGGTATTACATGTATCTCACGGCGATCTCGAAATGGATTCTTGTTGATGACTTATTGTCATCTGAGTGTCATCAGACCTTGTCAGGAGTGAAAAGTCTGTCGGGAAGGCGGGTGATGACCTGGTCACGTACGCCGGTCGACAACTGTCTCACTAGTTGATCACCGAGTCGCGCCGACGGGTCGAGACCGAGCCACGGCACAAGTACGAAAGCCCGTGCCGCCGCCCGCGGGTGCGGAATGACGCAATCGGGGTCGGGGGACGTTTCGGCGCCGGCCTGGATGAGATCGATGTCGAGGGTCCGGGGGCCGTGCGGGGGGCCCGAGCGGTCGCGGCCGGCGAGCGCCTCGATCGCGAGCCCGCGGCGGACCAGGGCCGGGGCGGGCAGGGCGGAGGTGGCGACCAGGACGGCGTTGAGGAAATCGGCCTGGGGCGGCAGGGGTGTGTCGGAGGGTACGGGCGCGGTCGCGTAGACGGGCGACACCCGGACTGCTTCGATACCCGGCGTGGCGGCGAGCGCGGTGACGGCGAACTGGAGATAGTCGCGGCAGGGTTCAACGTTGGAACCCAGGGAGAAGACCACCTCGCGGGGAGGCGTGGCCCGGGCGACGGCCGAGGCCAGGCGGACATCGGCGACGGCGAGACCCAGCGGGGCATCGGGCTTGTGGACGGTGACCTGGACAAACTCCATCGGGAAGCGGTCGAGCAGGGTCGCCTGGAGGCGGGCGGCGAGGGTCTCGATGAGCGCGACGGGCGCGGCTTGGAGCGCCGTGATGACGGCTTGGGCGAGCGCGCCGTAATCCGTCGCCTGGGCGAGGTTGTCACTCGCGGCGGCGGTACGGAGATCCTGCCACCAGGTGACATCGACCAGGAAGCGCTGGCCGTCGCGGCGCTCCTGGTCGAAGACCCCGTGGTACGCCCAGGCTTCAAGACCGACGACCTCGCCGCGGTCAAGCGTGGCGAGACGGTCCAGGTCGGCGGGGGTGAGCGGGCGGGTGGTCATGCGAATCCTTCGGGGTCGGTGAAAGAGTGGGCGGGTGGGTGTGGTAGACGGCGCCCAAACGCCCACTCTGCGGAGCGTGCCGCCGCGATGGCCACCCGGTGGTCGGGGACGGTGTGGGTCCTAACGGCCCACACCCGGTGGCGGGCCAGGTGCGCGGTCACCGCGACACCCGCCGAATCCCGTTGCCAGGGCTCGGTCGGGTGGTCGTACGCACTCGCCAGGACTCGCTTGCGGGACACGCCCCACAGCACGGGAAAGCCCAGGGCCGCGATGGCGTCGGGGTGGGCGATCAACTCCCAACTCTCGGCGGGGGTCTTGCCGAAGCCGATGCCCGGATCCACGATAAGGTGGTCGCGCGGCAGGCCGGCGGCGAGCGCCGCGGCGGCGCGCTCGCCGAGTTCTTCGGGAACCTCGGTGAGGATGTCACTGTGGGTGGACTCGAAGGTGAAGGGAGTCCGCCAGTGCTGGAGGATGTAGAGCGCGTGGTGGTGCGCGACAACGTCGAGGATCCGGGGGTCGGCGAGACCGCCGGACACGTCGTTAACCAGGCGGGCCCCGGCGGCGAGGGCCGCCTCCGCGACACCGGCCCGGACTGTATCTATGCTGACGGGGATGTGCGCCCGCGCGAGGGCGGCGACGACGGGTACGACGCGGGCCAACTCGTCAGCCTCGCTCACCCGCGCGGAACCGGGACGGGTCGACTCCCCCCCGACATCAATGATGTCCGCCCCCTCGGCGTGGAGCCGGCGGCCGAGCTCGACGGCCTGGGGCAGGCTCCGGTGGAACGGCTCGGCAAAGGAATCCGGGGTCACGTTGACGATCCCCATCACCCGCGTGGGGCCGGGGGAAGTCAACGTACACTCGAGCCAGGGGTTGAGGGCCACTGACCCATTTTACCAACGGCCCGGCCGGGGCGGGGTCACGACCGCCCAAGGATGAGGCTCATGGCTTCGGCCCGGGTGGTGGGGTCGTGGAGGGTACCACGAACCGCGGAGGTCACCGTCCGGGAGCCGGGCTTGTGGACCCCGCGCATCGACATGCAGAGGTGCTCGGCCTCGATGACGACGATGGCGCCGGCGGGCTTGAGCCCATCGACCAGGGCGTCGGCGATCTGGGTGGTCAGGCGCTCCTGGACCTGGGGGCGTTTGGCGTACACATCGACCAGGCGCGCCAGCTTGGACAGACCGACGATCTGCTTGGCCGCCCCGGGGATGTACCCGACGTGGGCGAGGCCGGTGAAGGGGACGAGGTGGTGCTCGCAGTAGCTCCACAGTTCAATGTCGCGGACAAGTACCATGTCCTGATGTTCGATGTTGAACCGCGTTGCCAGCACGTCGGCCGCGTCCTGTTCCAGCCCCGCGAAGGCTTCACGGTACGAGCGCGCCACCCGCGCCGGGGTGTCGCGCAGCCCCTCCCGGTCGGGGTCCTCGCCGATGCCGAGCAACAGTTCGCGGACGGCCGCCTCCACGCGGGCCGCATCGAAGGTCATGACGACGCGCGCCCCGGCGGCGGCCAGTTGCCCGGCGATTGCGGATCAACCCACGTCCCCGGTCCGAACGGCCCGCCGAGCGGCCCGGCGGGCGGGGGCACGGAGTTCGGCGGTGGCGGGTACGCGCCGCCCGGCGCCGCCCACGGCGAGGTGGGCCAGCCGCTCTGCGGGGGCGGATAGCCCGGGATGGGCGCCGGACCCGCTTGTCCTGGGGCCGGCGGGGCCCCGGTCGGCGAGGGGTACGGCCCCGGGGTTGGAGTGGGCGCGCCACCGGCATCGGCCGGGGTCGTCGGCCCGCCGGGGTACGGCCCGCCGGGCTGCCCGGTTCCGTAGCCCGGTGGGTACGGTGTCGTCGGAGAGGGGTACGACCCACCGTACCCACCCGGTGCCCCTTGGACGATGGTCCCCCTGGCTCCCCCAGCCGGAACCGGTGCCGGTCCGGGCTGGACTGCGGGCCCGAGGGCCTTGGCACCCTTGCGACCGGGAAGCCGGCCCGACCCGTTCTCCGCCGGGGGTTCGTCGTCGAGGTTCGGCTCGGGGATGTCGGGAGCCGGTACGGGCGGGATGGCCGACGGCTGGCGCGTCGCGGACCCCGTCCACGCCGGGCGCTCCGGGCGCAGCGTCAGCTTGGTGAAGACCGCCGCCACCTGCTCCTTGTCGAGGGTCTCGTACTCAAGCAACTGTCGTACCAACTCGTCCAAGACCGCGCGGTTCTCGACCAGCGTGTCGAACGCCTCCTGGTGGGCGGTGTTGATGAGCGCCGCCACCTCGGCGTCGATGACCGCCGCCGTCTGCGGGGACACCGTGGACGACTGGCCCATTTCCATGCCGAGGAAGGGCTCGCGGTCGTCCGAGCCGTACCGGACCGCGCCCAGCGACTCGGTCATGCCGTACTGCATCACCATCGCGCGCGCAACTTTAGTTGCCTTTTCGATGTCGTTGCTGGCCCCCGTCGTCGGGTCGTGGAAGATAAGCTCCTCGGCGGCCCGCCCGCCGAGCATGTACGCGAGCTGGTCGAGCAACTGCCCGCGCGTCTGGGAGTACTTGTCCTGGTCAGGCATGACCATCGTGTAGCCGAGCGCCTGCCCGCGCGGCAGGATCGTGATCTTCTGGACCGGATCGTTGCCGGGCATCGCGGCGGCCACGAGCGCGTGACCCCCCTCGTGATAAGCGGTGATGAGGATCTCGTGGGCGTTCATGACCCGCGTCCGCTTCTGCGGCCCGGCGACCACACGGTCAATGGACTCGTCCAGGACCGGGTTGGTGATCTGGGTCAGGTTGGTCCGGGCGGCGAGCAACGCAGCTTCATTCAGTACGTTGGCGAGGTCGGCGCCGGTGAAGCCGGGCGTACGCCGGGCGACGCCCTGCAAGTCCACGTCCCCCGCCAACGGCTTGCCGGACGCGTGGACCTGCAAAATCTTGTACCGCCCCTTGAGGTCGGGCGCGTCCACCGCGATCTGGCGGTCGAAGCGGCCGGGGCGCAGCAGCGCGGGATCAAGGACGTCGGGACGGTTCGTGGCGGCGATCAGAATGACCCCGCCGTGGACGTCGAAGCCGTCCATCTCGACCAGCAACTGGTTGAGGGTCTGCTCGCGCTCGTCGTGCCCGCCGCCCATGCCGGCCCCCCGGTGGCGGCCCACCGCGTCGATCTCGTCGATGAACACGATGGCCGGCGCGTTGGCCTTCGCCTGGTCGAACAGGTCCCGGACCCGCGACGCCCCGACACCCACGAACATCTCCACGAAGTCCGAGCCGGAGATGGAGTAGAACGGCACGCCGGCCTCGCCGGCGACCGCGCGCGCGAGGAGGGTCTTGCCCGTACCGGGTGGCCCGTACAGTAAAACTCCCTTCGGGATCTTCGCGCCCAGCGCCTTGAACTTGCCCGGTTCCGCCAGGAACTCCTTGATCTCCTGCAGCTCCTCGACGGCCTCGTCGACGCCCGCGACATCGGCAAACGTCGTCTTGGGCGTGTCCTTGTTGGCGACCTTCGCCTTCGAGCGCCCGAAGCTGAAGAGCCGGCCGCCGGCCCCGCCGCCCGCCGAACTCATCATGAGGACGAACAGGCCGGCGATGAGCAGCATGGGCAAGACCCACGTCAGCAGCGTCGTCCAGATGCTCCCCGTCGGGTTGTCGCCGACCCACTTCTCCAGCGTCCCGGCCGTGACCCGCTCGTTCAGGCGGTTGACGAGGGACTCGTCCAGCGTCCCGACCCACTGGGCCTCGATCTTCGTCCCGTCGGCCTTGGTGACCTGGATCAGCTGCTGCTGGTCGGTGAGCGTCACCTCGGTGAGCGGGTCGTCGCCCATGATGACCGTGACGACCTCGGAGGTGGGTACCTCCTTGAACTCCGGCGTACCCTGGGTGAGCCGCAGGACCAGCGCCAGCACGCCGAGCGCGACCAGCACCCAGACGAACGGGCTGCGGAGAATCTTCTTTGCCATATCGCGCCGCCTTATGAATACACCGCCGGCGCGAGGATGCCCAGCCCGCGGAGGTTGCGGTACCGCCCGGCGTAGTCCAGCCCGTACCCCACGACGAAGTCACCGGGGATCTCGAAGCCGAGGTACTTGACGTCGACGTGGCTGCGCAGGGCCTCTGGCTTGCGGAAACCCGCGCAAACCTCGATGCTCGCCGGGTTGCGGGACTTGAGGTTGTCGATGAGGTACGACAGCGTGAGGCCGGTGTCGACGATGTCCTCCACGATCAGCACGTCGCGACCGACAATGGAAGTGTTCATATCCTTGAGGATGCGGACGACGCCGGACGACGCCACGCCCGAGCCGTAGGAGGAGATCGCCATCCAGTCCATTTCGCAGTGGATCGTGAGGGCGCGCGAGAGGTCGGCCATCACCATGACCGCGCCGTTCAGGATGCCAACAAGCAACGGCAGGCGCCCGGCATAGTCGCGGTCGATCTCGGCGGCCAGCTCCGCGATGCGGGCTTCGATCTGGCTCTCAGTGAAAAGTACGGCGCTCAGATCGCCGCGGACATCATCCAAGTTCACGCCCATACTCTACCTTGTGGGTGGGACAAGGTACGAACGGGGTACGACGACGGTTGCGAAGAAACGGGTCTCAAATCGCCCACATCGCGACCGCTTTTTCGCAATCGACGCTGGGGGGAACCCTCACCGCCGTCGCGGGGTCAGGGAGCGGGGTGTGAGGCGGGCCCAGAGGCGAGGCAGGCCCCTCTTCTGGAACAGGAGGTCCCGCTTCGCCTGACGGACCTCGGCCCAGAGGGTCTCGACGGTCCGGCGGTCCGGCGGGGTGGGCTGGAACATGGCCCGGTCGGCGAGGGTGGCCACGTGGGCCATGCCCGCTTGCCCCAACGCCGCCGCCAGTTCCCGGCGGGTCTGGCGCCCACGGACCGGGAGGCCCACGTCCCGCGCCCGGTCCACGAGGTCGGCCCAACCGGCGGCAATCTGTTGGACGGGCGTCCCGTGGTGGTACCGCCACCACGTCCGGCCACCCTTGACGGCCACCAACAGGCCCACCAGCAGGACCAGCCCGGCCACGCCGGCGGCAACGCCGGCGGCCACGGGCAGCCACCACGCCGCGACCGGGGGTACCGGTGGCGGGGCGGGCTTGCCGGCGACGGCCTGGGTGTCCAGGCTGTTCACGTCCTCGGGAGGCGGCTTGGGGTTGGCGGGCGGGATATCCTCGGCCGCCTCGGGGGGCGGGGTCTCCTCGGGGGGTGGTGGCTCGGGCCTCTGGTCGCGGGGCGGGATGAAGAAGTCCGGCCCGAGGGCGAGCCAGCCCGCCGTCGTGGACACCTCGACCCAAATGTGGACGTCGGCGCCCCTGACCGCCGTACCGCTCTTCGGCATCACCGCGCCGAAGACCACGCGCGCCGGGAACCCGATCCGGTTGGCGACGAGCGCGAACAGGGCCGCGTACTGCTCGTCGCTGCCCGCGTACCGCGGCAGGGTCGCGAGGAACGCCTTCAGCCGGTCCTGGCCGTCGCCCGGGCTGTACCGCGCCTCGGCCGCCGAGCCCGTACCATCGCTCCAGCCGCCCTTCCGGAAGCCGGCGGCCATGGTCTCAAGCTGGGCCCACGGGGCCAGGTCGCCGCCGGTCAGCCCACCGAGCGCTGCGACGAGAAACTCGGTGTCCGCCAGACTGACGAGCGGCGCCCCGGCGGGCTCGTAATCCACGCCGTCCTGCGGTTCCGCGACCGGGACCGAGGTGACGGCGAACGTCTCACCCGCCCGGACCTGGTCGAGCAGGAGCCCCTGGCCCTTCGTGAGGTCGTACGCCACACCCGCCCGGCTCCGGCCGTCCGCCGCACCGAACTCGATCGCGGTGGCCGGCCCGAGGCTCGGGATCCAGATGTCGAGCGGAGTCTGGGCCGCGTACACCGCGCCGATCGTCACGCCGAGTTCCACCGGCGTACCCGTCGTGCCCGCGGGTACGGGGATCGCCCGGCCGACCTGCCGGAAGCCGCTGCTGGACGCACCCCAGACCCAGCCGTCGTAGGAGTCGAGGACCGCGAACCGGAGCAGCGCCCCCGGCGCGGCCCCCGTCACCGTCAGAATCTCGTCGTCGTAGTAAAAGGTGTCCTTGAGGGCGACGGAAGAGAACTTGCGCAGGCTCGACATCGGCGAGGGGTACTTCGTGAGATCGACCGGCAGATCGACGTGGTCGCGCAGAATGTCGCGGACCGGAGCCATCCCGGGAAGGCCGGGACCCGCGACGAGCCCCGCCACCAGTGCCAGGCCGAGGAGCCCGACGCCCGCGAGGATGCGCGCCGGCCGGGCGTGGGTGACCTCGGCGGCGAGGAGCCGGGTCGCGGAACGGGCGCGGTACGCGAGCCAGGCCACGACGACCGCGACCCACGCGAGGCCCTGGTACACCGGCCACACCTGGTGGTGCGTCCCGAGTGCGATGACAAGCCCGAACAGGCCAGTCTGCGGGATGAGCCCGGCGGACAGGAACCGGTAGGCGCGCGCCAGCCCGTAGCTCGCGGCCGCGCCGACGAGGGCCAGCAGGAACGGCAGGGCGAGATACTCCCCGGCCCCGTCGACGGGTGGGTACGCGGTAAGGAACGCCTTCCAGCCCGTCGTCGCCAGGGTCACGAGGTCGCGCTCGGTCGCGAGGGAGGGTACGACGCCGGCAATGAGGTCGTACCTGACCGCGACCGGCCCGCCGACAAGGCAATATACCCCGATGGCCCCGGCCACCGCCAGCGTCCAGTGCCACCGCAGCGCGAGGACGACGTGGGTGAGGACGAGGGCCAGCCCGGTGCCGATGGCCGCGACGGCGAGGAACCACCAGGAGTCGAAGGAGGCGGCGAAGCCGGCGAGACCGAGCAGGGTGACCGCGAGGACGAACCCCGCCTCGATCAGCCGGCCGGGGGTCGGCGCCCAGCGGCTCGCGGCCCAGGTGCGGCCGCCCGCCCCGAAACCGCCACCTGCACCATTTATCAACGACCGTGTCCTCATCGCACACCGCCACGCAGGGCCCGCGGGAGGTCGACGAGGGTACCCACGGTCAGTTCCACGACGGTACCAGCCGTCCTGAGCGCGACCGGCGCCCCCGTCGCGACCCGGATGACCAGCAGGTTCACGTTCGACGGCAGGGTCGCGCGGCCGCGTTGGAGGTCCGCGAACTCCGTCCGGGCACCGGTCACCAGGACGACCAACGACGCGTCGGGCGCCCGGTCGACGACGCGCTGGAACTCTCGGGCCA
>JAIRVA010000194.1 GCA_031254155.1 Propionibacteriaceae bacterium | reverse complement strand
GGCCTGCGGGCCCGCCGGGGTCCCGGTCATCGGCGACGGCGGGCTGCAGTATTCCGGCGACATCGCGAAGGCCATCGTGGCGGGCGCGAACACGGTCATGCTCGGCTCGCTGCTCGCCGGGTGTGAGGAGTCGCCCGGTGAACTGGTGTTTATTAACGGCAAGCAGTACAAGCAGTACCGCGGCATGGGCTCCCTGGGCGCGATGGCGGTGCGCGGGCGCAAGGCCTCGTACTCCAAAGACCGCTACTTCCAGGCCGACGTGACGAACGATGACAAGCTCATCGCCGAGGGGATCGAGGGCCAGGTCGCCTACCGGGGGCCGCTCGCCGCCGTCGCCTACCAACTGGTCGGCGGCCTGCGCCAGTCGATGTTCTACACCGGCGCCCGGACGATCCCCGAGCTGCAGACCCGCGGCCGCCTCATCCGCCTCACCGCGGCCGGGCTCAGGGAGTCCCACCCCCACGACGTGCAGATGACCGTCGAGGCCCCCAACTACTCGTCACCAATCTAGAAAGGAACACGATGTACGACATCGGACGGAGCAAGCGCGCAGAAAAGGCGTACGGATTGGACGATGTGGCCATCGTCCCCACGAAGCGGACCCGCGACATTGATGACGTGGACCTCACCTGGAAGATCGACGCCGTCACCCTCGACTTCCCGCTGGTCGCGGCGCCGATGGACTCGGTCATGTCGCCGGCGACGGTCATCGCGATGGGCCGGCTGGGCGGGCTGGGCGTGCTCAACCTGGAGGGCCTGTGGACGCGATACGCCGACCCGCTGCCGGTCTTCGACGAGCTGGCCCGGATCGCAGACCCGCTTGCCGCCACCGCCGCGCTGCAGCGCGCGTACGCGGAGCCGCTCAAACCGGAACTCATGGACGCCCGGCTCGCGGAGATTCGCCGGGCGGGGGTGCCGTTCGCGGCCTCCCTCAGCCCGAAGCACGTCCGGGAGTACGCGGACCGCGTGGTCAAGGGGGGTGCGGACTTCCTGGTCATCCGGGGTACGACGGTGTCCGCGCAGCACGTCTCCTCGCGGGAGAGTTCCCTTGATCTGAAGCAGTTCATCCATACCCTCGATGTGCCCGTCATCGTCGGCGGTTGCGCCAACTACCACACCGCGCTGCACCTGATGCGGTCCGGCGCGGCGGGCATCCTCGTCGGGTTCGGCGGGGGAGCGCGGCGGGCGACCCGCAACGTGCTCGGCATCGAGGTACCCATGGCGACGGCCATCTCGGACGCCGCCGCCGCCCGGGGCGACTACCTGGACGAGTCGGGAGGGCGCTACGTGGCGGTCATCGCCGACGGTTCCATCGGCGGCTCGGGGGACATCGCCAAGGCGCTCGCCTGCGGGGCGGACGCCGCCATGGTCGGCGCACCCCTCGCGCGGGCCACCGAGGCGCCGGGGCAGGGTTACCACTGGGGTCCCGAGGCCTGGCATCCCACCTTGTCACGCGGCCTGCGGGCGCATTTCGACACGACGGCCACGCTGGAACAGATCCTCGTCGGCCCGAGTTCCATCGCTGACGGGTCGATGAACCTCGTCGGCGCCCTGCGCCGTACCCTCGCTTCCACCGGCTACACGGAGGTCAAGAGCTTCCAGAAGGCCGAACTGATCCTGGTGTGACGGCGTCGTGGTCGTACCCTGGTGGGGCACCCTCCCGTTTGCGAGCATGCTCGGCTGTATCGCCGCCCTGCCCCTCATCCCGGCGGCCGCACGCGTCTGGGAGCGGAACTGGGTCAAGCTGGTCGTCGCCCTCGGGGTGGGGGTACCGGTCGCACTCTGGTGCGGACTCGCCGGGGCGGGCGACGAGGTCGGGCGGACACTGGTGGAGTTTGTCCAGTTCATCACCCTTCTGACAGCGCTGTTTGTTATCTCGGGCGGGATCTGTCTGACCGGTGACCTCCGCGCGACACCGCGTCATAACACCGTGTTCCTGGCGGCGGGCACGGTCGCGGCGTCCCTCATCGGGACCACGGGCGCGGCCATGCTCCTGATCCGGCCCCTGCTGGCGACCAATCGGCAACGCGCCTATGTTGCGCACACGGTCGTCTTCGCGATTTTCACGGCGGCCAACAGCGGCGGGCTGCTCACCCCGCTCGGCGATCCGCCCCTGTTCCTCGGGTTACTGCGCGGGGTGCCCTTCTGGTGGACGCTCACGCTCTGGCCACAGTGGCTCTTCGTCAACGGCCTCCTGCTGCTGACGTATTACGCCCTGGACAAGGGGATATACGCCCGGGAGTCCCCGGCAGCCCTTGCCGCGGACGACGCCGGCCGTACGCCACTGGGGTTGCGGGGCGGGGTCAACCTGATCTACTTGGTGATCGTGGTGGCCGCCGTGGCGTTCGTCCCGTCGGTCGATCTGGCGGCCGGGTTGTGGGTGCCGTGGCGTGAACTGGTGCTGGTCGCGGCGACGGTGGCGTCGCTGCTGAGCGGTGACCGGGAGACGAGGTACCAGGTGAACTCATTCACCTGGTCGCCGGTCGTCGAGGTGGCCGCCCTCTTCCTCGGCCTCTTCCTGACCATGGTCCCGGCGCTCGGTTTCCTGCGCCAGGCGGCCCCGCGACTACCGCTGGACCAGGTGAGCATGCTCGTGATCACGGGCGGGTTGTCGTCGGTGCTCGACAACGCCCCGACGTACGCGACCTTCTTCGAGTTGGCCACCCGTCTGCCGGGCGAGCCGCTCGTGGCGGGCGTGCCTGAGGCGTACCTCGTGGCGATCTCGCTGGGCGCGGTGTTCGGTGGCGCCCTGACGTACATCGGTAACGGGCCGAATTTCATGGCGCGGTCGGTCGCCGTCGCGGCCGGGGTACCCATGCCGGGCTTCGGCGGGTACCTCGGGTGGTCTGGCCGGTACGTCGTCCCCGTCCTCGTGGCCATGACGGCGATCTTCAGCGCTGGTGGCTGGTGGTCGGTGCCGGGGTACGTGATCGTCGCCGGCCTGGTCGCGCACGCCGGCCGCCGGATCTGGGCGGCCCGGATATGAGAGCATTCTCATCTGGGGCTCCTGGACCTCTCATACCCGCCGGGTAAGTTTGAAGTATCCCAAAGAAAGGTACATCATGAAGACTCGGATCCTGATCGCGGCCGCGGCCGCGGCCGTCCTGGCTGGCTCCTTTGCCATTCCGCTGGCCGTCGCCGGGAACGACGACGTGCACGCGGTGGGGGCGACGACGGCGGCCAGTGTGCCGGCCGTGTCCACCCCGGCCCCGGCCCCCGCCGCGGTGACGCACGACACGCCGGCCGATCACACTGCCACCCCGGCGGTACCCGCGACCGGGCAGCCGGCCGCGGCGACTGAGCACGACGGTACGGCTAACCACGCCGCCGACCCGGCCGAGCACGCCACCACCGCCGATCACAACGGCACCGCTGACCACGCCGGCACGGTTGATCACACCACGACGACGGCGAAGCACAGCAGTTCGGGCAACCACAACACCACCAAGACCAGCTCGCACCCGTCCGGGTCGTCGCACAACTCCGGTTCGGGTCACGGTGGCGGCCACGAGTGAGCGGCGGTCCAACGGGCGAGGCGATGGTATCGGTTTAGACTGAAGACAGATCGGAGAGGGTGAGATGAAGCGCGCAGTGCAGTGGGCGGTGATCGTGGCGGTCGCGGTGGTGATCAGCGGTACGGTGGCGACGGCAGCGTGGTCCGACGGACCGACGACACCTGCCACCGAGCCGCTGGTCACCGTACCGCCTGTCACCGTACCGCCCACGCCAGCGCCCACCCCACCCCCCGCGTCGCCAACCGCCACCCAGACTGAGACCGGAACCGCCACCGGTCCTCAGTCTGGGTCCGCCGGTGGCAACCACCACGGCACGCCGGTCGATCCGGCGGAGCCCGGGCACGGCGAGGGCCACCGGTGACCCGGCATCCCCTCGCCTCGCTCAGCGTCCGGACCCGCGTCATCCTCGCGGTGGTCGCTCTGACCGCCCTGGCCCTGTTCTTTTCGGGTACGGTGGTGGTGCTGTGGGGGCAGACCAAGGTCGACCAGCGGATCGGGGCCGAACACCAGGCGGTGGTCGCGTCGCTGCGCCAGTTGGCCAGCGAAAATGACCCCGTGACGGGGACCGGTTGGGCGGGCCCGGACGACCTGTTGCGGGTGGCGATCCAGCGGAGTGTCCTGGCGCCCGGGGAGGGGGCCTTCGCCCTGATCAACCAGACGATCGCCTGGACGGCCCAGCCCGGCGTCACCCTGCGCCCGGAGGAGGACGACGAGTTGGTGGCGACGGTCATCCCCCTTAGTGGGCTGGGCGTCGTCACGTACGGCCGGGTGACGACCGCCCGGCACGACTGGGCCTACGTGGTCGCGCCGATCGGGTTCGACGGCCAGACCGCCGCCCTGGTGCGGGTCGCCGACCTGGGTGAGGAGCGGGCCCAGCTCACACCGGTCTACGCGGCCTACGGGTTGGTCGGGCTGGGATCGCTCGTCCTGGTCGCGCTGATGGGTTGGCTGGTGGTGGGCCGCCTGCTCCGTCCCGTCACCGAGGTCCGGACGACCGCGCAACGGATCACCGCCACCGACATCTCGCAACGGATTCCCGTGACCGGCCACGACGATCTGGCCGAGTTGGCGGCCACGGTCAACTCGATGCTCGACCGCCTTGAGACCGCGGTCAATGGACAGCGGCAGTTGCTCGATGATGTCGGACATGAGCTGCGTACCCCCCTCACCATCGCCCGGGGCCACCTGGAACTGGTCGACGCGGCCGATCCGGGCGATGTCCAGGCGACGCGGGGCCTCGTCCTCAGCGAAATGGACCGCATGAGCCGACTCGTCGATGACCTGCTCGCGCTCTCCCGGGGCCAGCAAGCCGACCTGCTGCGGCCGGGAGAGACCGACATCGTCGAGTTGACGGACCAGACCCTCACCAAGGCGACCGGTTTGGGGGAACGTCAGTGGCAGTTGGATGCCGTCGCCGAGGTGACCGCGTGGCTCGACGCGCAGCGGGTCAGCCAGGCGTGGCTGCAGCTGGCGGCCAACGCGGTCCAGTACTCCGAACCGGGGACGGTCGTCGGCCTGGGTAGCGCGGTCGACGGCGATGAGCTGCGGTTGTGGGTGCGCGACGAGGGACAGGGCATCGATCCCGCCGACCGGGAACGCATTTTCGAGCGCAGTACGCGGGGGTCGACGGGCGAGGGGACCGGGTTGGGGCTCGCCATCGTGAGCGCGATCTCGGCCTCGCACGGTGGCCGGGTTGACGTCTCGTCAACCCTGGGCGGCGGCTCGACCTTCACCATCGTCGTACCGCTCAGGGGGCAGCCATGACGCAGATTCTGATCATCGAGGACGAGGCCCTCATCGCAGCGTTCATTGCCAAAGGGCTCAAAGCGGCGGGCTACGCCTGCTTCATCGAGGCCACCGGCCGCGGTGGGCTCAAGGTGGCCGAACGCGAGGCGATTGACCTGGTCATCCTGGATATCGGGCTACCCGACATGTCGGGGTTCACCGTCCTGGAACGCCTGCGCGGGCAGGGGGTTCGAACGCCGGTGATCATCCTGACCGCCCGGTCATCGGCGGCCGACACCGTGGCCGGCCTCACCTCGGGCGCAGACGACTACATGGGTAAGCCCTTCTCGTTCGACGAGTTGCTGGCCCGCGTCCGGCTGCGCCTGCGGTCGGCGCCCGCCGAGGCGCCGCACGCCCTGAGGCATGGCGCGGTCACACTGGATCTGGGGACGCGCCGGGTGACGGTCTCGGGTCAGGAGGTGGAGTTGTCGGCCCGCGAGTTCGCGCTGTTGGAGACCTTCCTGCGCAACCCGGGCCAGGTTCTCAGCCGGGAGCGTCTCCTGTCGACGGTGTGGGGCCTGGACTTCGATCCCGGTTCGAACATTGTCGACGTGTACGTCCGGTACCTCCGCCGCAAGATCGGTGCCGAGGCCGTGGAGACGATCCGCAACGTCGGCTACCGCCTGGTGTGACCAAGCAGCCAGAAGAGGGCATTCGTCCGGGTGATGCCGGCGTGATCAGCGGTGGGGTCGTCGTCAAGAGTCAAGATAAGTTTGGGGTACGAGTCGGCGAGCGCCTCGAGCGGCGCGAGTTCGCGGGCGAGCACGCTCGCGTCGCGGACGGTCGCCGCCACCTGGATGTACCACCGCTCACTCGTTCGCGTGGCGACGAAATCGATCTCCTGGGTACCCCACTGGCCAACGCAGACCTCGTACCCGCGCCGGACCAACTCCAGGTAGACCACGTTCTCCAGTACCCGGCCCACATCCATCCCCCCGCCGCCGAAGAGCGCCCGGAAACCGGGGTCGACAGCGTAGTACTTTTCGAGCCGCTCTAGCAGGCGGGTACCCTTGACGTCGAACCGCCGGGCCTCGTAGAAGAGCAGGCCGTCGGTGAGAGCGCTCACGTACTTCTCGACCGTCCGCTGGTTGACGTTTCGTCCGGCGGACGTGAGAGTTCGCGACACCCTGGTCGTGGACAAGATGTTACCCACGTTGTCCAGGAGAAACCGGGTCACGTCGTCGAGCCTGGCCACGTCCGAAATCCGGTGCCGGGCGACGACGTCCTTTGGGCGAGGTACGTGGGTCGCGCGATCACGGGTCAACCTCAAAAAATTTTACGCATCGGCGTACGCAAAGTCATCGAAAACTGCAAGTATGCGTACTGGAGTGCGCAAAATCTGTCGTCACCGTGGACGATAGGCCTCCGCGTGGTAGGCGACTTTGACCACGTAAACCGTACGTGTTTCATGGTCGAGGCGAACCAGCACCCGACCCACCGTCAGTCCACATCCGGCATTCCAGTTTGCACCCAGGTCCGGACCTGCTCGGTGGTCATCCCACCACCGCTGGAGATCTCAGCTTCGCTTACGCTCAGGGAATCAAGGAGTCCGGGGTAGGTCAGCCAGAAAGCCGTGTCCTCCAGTTCGCGCATCTGTTCCGCTGAGGTGAGGTACGGCATGGCTACTCCAGTCCGTACGCTTTGTGCAGGAGCCAGACCGGGTGGACCACCTGGGCGCCGGTCGCGGCGGCGATCTGCCAGCGGCAGGTCTCCGTGTCGCAGACCGCCAGCTGCGGGTTGATCTCCCTGACCTTGTCGAAAAGGGGTTTGCCAACGGCTTGGCCGACGGCGTACTTCTCCTTCTTGAGACCGTACGTCCCCGCGATGCCGCAGCACGTCGCCTCGGCGTCGATGACCGTGAGGCCCGGGATGAGCCGGAGCAGTTCCAGCGCCGGCTTGCCCATGCCCTGGCCCTTGAGCTGGCAGGGGGCGTGGTACGGGACGGTCAGATCGAGTGGCGTGAAGTCCAGGGGCAACTCACCCTGCTCAGCCAGAGCGAGCAGGAACTCGGAGACGTCGCGGACTCTGGCGCCGACGGTGACCAACGCCGGGTCGTCCACACCCATGATTTCGCGGGCCTCGTGCTTGAGCATGCCCGCGCACGACGCGGCCGACGCGATGATCGGCGTCCCCGGTTCGACGTCCAGCGCCGCCGACAGCTTCTTGACGTGGTCGCGGGCGGCGTCGAAGATGCCGTTGGACTGCATCGGCAGCCCGCAGCAGCCCTGCTTGGGTACGACGACCTCGAACCCGATGTGCTCTAGCACCTCGACGGTCTTGCGCGAGGTCTCGACCTCGAAATACTCGCCGGCGCAGCCGTGGAAGAACACGACCTTGCCGCGGGTCGGCGGGGTGGCCGGGGTGTGCTTCTTCCACCAGGCCGAGAAGGTCTGGCTCCGGGCGGTCGGCATGGCCGCCTTCCGGTGAATGCCGACGACCTTCTCCATCGCCCAGCGGGCGGGTGCGAAGCCCAGAACCCCGTTGGCGATCGGGGCGACGGGGTGCATGGCCTTGCCCATGAGGGTGGTCCGGGAGATGAGCTGGTCGCGCAGCGGCATGTGGTCTTTCTTCATGGCCGCGCGCGCCACCGAGTTCAGCTCCGCGATCTGGACACCCTGCGGGCACACGAGCGTACAGGTGCCACACGAGGAGCAGTAGTCGAGCGAATGGTCGACCGACAAGCCGTGACGGTACCGCTCGGCCTGCGGGCCGACGAACTTGGGCCCGGAGAACGCCGGGGTGACCGCCATGACCGGGCACTGCGTTTCGCAGATCGTGCACTTGACGCACTGGTCCAGGCTCGCCCGGGCCAAGACATTGTGCTCGTGGGAGGTGGGTTCAAACATTGTCATTCTCCTCTCAGGATCGCGTCGGCGGCCGCGACCGCGCTCGTCACGGCGATCCCGTCGCCGGACTTCTCCGTCCACCGGACGGCACCCGCCAGGAGCCCGCCGGCGACGTACAGGTTGTCGTACGCGGGCGTCGCTCCCGCGAGTGGCCGCATGGCGGCATCCACGCCGACACCGGTGGCGAACAGTGCCTGGTCGGCCCAGAAGTCGCCGGTGATGAGGTCCTCGCGATCCGCGCCCAGCACGGGCAGGCCGAAGAGGGCTTCCGTCACGTGTCCGTACGAGTCGAGTTCGAGCGCGCCGGACTCGAAACCGCCGGGCGCGTACACGAACTGATCCGCCGCGTACACCTGGTCGCGCCCGGCCTGGTGCAGGGTAACGGCTGCCACCCGGCCGCCCGCCGCTTCGAAGCCGGTCACCTTCGAGCCGAGGATGACCCGCACCCGAAGCGACGTGGCGAGCGCCGTCAGCGCCTCGTTCAGCCGCAGGCCGGGGATTGACGGCGGCGCCAGGTGGGCTTCGACCACCGGCCGGCCGAGCGCCTCGGCGAGGCGGGCGCAGGCGTTCGTTCGGTGGCCGAGGACGCCGGGCAGGAGCACCGCGTCCTCTTTGCCGATCACCTTGGCGGTGAGACCGGCGAAGCGTTTCAGGAAGGCGGGGTCGTCCAGCGCGGTGGCGTAGACGACGGGTGCCGAGTCGGCTTCGCCGGGCCGGGCGGGCAGGTCGATGTGGTACGCCGTGGCTGTCACCCCGGCCGTCCTCTCCAGGTTCGCCGCCACCAGGGTGGGGTAGAAGTCCCGGAGCTGCCTGGGCCCGACGACGGCGACCGTCGTGGGGTGCGGCCAGACCATGGAGGGCTGGACGAGGTACGTGGGCCGCATGGCGCCGAGGGCCGTCGGTACTGGGTGGTTCGCCCCGTCGCCCGCCACCAACTGATCCGGGATGAGCTCGGCCAGCCAGTCGACCGCTGCCTTCACCTGGCTGGGCGTGAAGCGGGCGTACGGATGGTCCGGGTGGCCGGCCACGAAGGCGGGCAACGCGTCGAAGGGGCGGTCGACGGGTTGGTCGTCGTACCCCAAGACGTCGATCGTACCCTGTCCCAGTTGCAGGCCGCCCAGGCCGTGGGTCAACAGGGTGACGGTCTGCCCGCCCTGGGCGAGCCGGAGGGCGGCGCCCAGCCCGGCGAGCCCAGCGCCGATGACGATCGTGTCGGTCATTTCTCCTCCTCAAGCGGTAGTGCGTCGACCGGGTCAGGCTCGACACGGGCGGGGGACGGGACGTGCTGGAGGTCCAACGTCCCCTCCAACAACCAGTGGTCCAACGTGGCCTGGCGGACCTGGGCGCCGTGCAGGATCGGCCAGAGCCCGATCCAGCGGTGCTCCATGAAGAGCTTCAACAGCCCGGTCGCCCGCTCGGCGTCGATCACGCCCTCCTCGTGGGCGACCCCGGCGACCCGCGACGAGCAGAACCCGCCTTGGCAAGGGCCCATACCGATGCGGAGCTGGCGGCGTAGGTCGTCGAAGCTCGCCGATGGCTGCTCCTTCAGCAGGTTGACGAACATGTCCCGATTGACCAGCTCGCACTCGCAGAGGATGGGCGACTTCAACCGGTCGGCCTCGCGCTCCTTCAGCCGGTGCGTGATGAGGTAGTTCTTCCCCGGCTCGTTGCCGGGGCAGATCTCGTCGGCGGTCCGGCAGGGGTGGGACGTGCCCATCTGCTCTTCCATGGCGTCGACGATGTGTTCGGCCATGAGGCGGTACGTGGTGAGCTTCCCGCCGCCGATCGTGATCAGCCCCAAGACATCGTCGCGTGTCGAGTGGTCGATGACCGCCATGCCGCGGCTCATGTGGCGGGTGTCGGCCGCGGCGACCCGGTCGTCCTTGATGAGCGGGCGGGCACCGGCCCAGGCGTGCAGGGCGCGGGCCTGACGGAAACCGGGGATGAGCGCCTCGCCGGAGTCGAACATCTGCTGGACCTCGGCCCGGTCGATGGTGAGGTGGTCGGGGTCATCGACCTTGTGGTCCGTGGTACCGATGATGCTGACCGTGTGGACGGGCACGAGGATGTCGCCGTCGGCCGGATAGATGCAGCGGTTGATCACGGTGTTCACCAACCGGTGGCTCATGGCGATCATGATGCCGCGCCCCGGTACGACGGCGACGGGCGGCAGACCCGCCAGGTGCGTGATCTGGCCCGCCCACGGTCCGGCGCAGTTGAGGACGAACGAGCACTCGATGTCCACCGTCTCCCCGGTCTTGAGGTCCTGGGCCGTCACGCCGGTCACCTGGCCACCCCCGTGGTGGACCCGGGTGACCTTGTGGTACGTCAGCGCCTCCCCGCCGTACTCCCTCGCCGACTGGGTGGCCGTCCAGGCGATCTGCCAGCCGTCGACGGTCCCGTCCTGGACCGTGAAGGCCCGCGTGATGCCGGGGTTGAGACGGGGTTCACGGGCGAGGGCCTGGGCGGGGGTGATTTCCTCGGCGGGTACGCCGGTCAGCGCCGCGCCCGCCAGGAACTTGTCGCCGAAGGCGGGATCATCCTCGGGGGTGACGACGAACAGCCCGCCCGTGCACTCGACGGCGTCGGGTTGGATCCGGGTGAGAATGGCGTTCTCCAGCGCGCATTCGCGGGCGGACTCCGGGTCGGAGACCACGTACCGCCCACCGGAGTGCAACAGACCGTGGAACCGGCCGGAGGTGCCCTGGGCCA